>DNXT01000053.1 GCA_003505795.1 Lysobacteraceae bacterium
AGCGCGCGCATCGGGGTGATGCCGCTGCCGGCGGCCAGCAGCAACAGGTCGGGCGCGGCGTCCGCCAGCACCATGTCGCCGAATGCCTGGTCGAGGGTGAACACGTCGCCGGGCTGCGCATCGCGCACCAGATGCTGGCTGACCAGGCCGCCGTCCACGGCCTTGACCGTGATCGCGATGCGGCCGCGGCCGAGCGGGGTCGGGCTGTAGCTGCGCAGCAGGCGGCGGCCGTCGATCTCCACCCCCAGGGTGACGTGCTGGCCGGCGCGCAGGCCCTTCCAGTGGCGGTTGGTCCGTAGCACCAGGGTGGCCGCGCCGCGGCCGGCCGGCTCGCGCCGGAGCAGGCGCGCGCGCGGCTGCTGCAACGTCCACAACGGGTTCAGTCGGGTCGCCCAGAAGTCGAACAGCGTCGGCGACAGGCAGCCGCGCAGCAACCGGGACGGGAAAGAGGAAGGAGGCAGGGCGACCGCGTTCATGGCGCCACTATACGCATGCAGATACACTCGTGTATACACTTGTATATTCATCGAGGGGCTATGATTCATCGATCCGTCCCGCTGCCTGCCCATGACCTCGATCGCCCTGCCCGCCGCCGAAGACTCCGCCCCGTCCCGCAAGGCGGCGATCTCGCGCGAGGACCTGCTGGCCGCCGCGCTCGCCCTGATCGGCCCGCACCGCAGCCTGTCGACGCTGAGCCTGCGCGAGGTCGCGCGCGAAGCCGGGATCGCGCCCAACAGCTTCTACCGGCAGTTCCGCGACATGGACGAGCTGGCGGTGGCGCTGATCGATCGCGCCGGCCGTTCGCTGCGCACCATCATCGGCCACGCCCGCGAGCGCGCCACCTCCACCGACCGCAGCGTCATCCGCGTCTCGGTGGAGACTTTCATGGAACAGCTACGCGCCGATGACAAGCTGCTGCACGTGCTGCTGCGCGAAGGCGCGGTCGGCTCGGACGCGTTCAAGCACGCGGTCGAGCGCGAGCTGAACTACTTCGAGGAAGAACTGCAGCTGGACCTGGTGCGGCTGGCCGCGGCCGACGGCGCGGTGCTGCACGAGCCGGCGCTGGTGTCCAAGGCGATCACCCGGCTGGTGTTCGCGATGGGCGCCACCGCGATGGACCTGCCGCCGGAGAAGGACCCGGAGCTGATCGAGCAGATCTCGCAGATGCTGCGGATGATCATCACCGGCGCGCGCGCGCTGGGGCACCCGGTCTGACGGCTCGGGCGGAATCATCCACAGCGCGGCGCATGCCGGCCGCTGCTGGTGATCCTGCCGTTGTGAGTGTCTTTGGATCGGTTCCGGTTCAAGTCCGGTTTCGGCTCGGGCGTTGCCGGATGCCTTTTCCAGCTGCGGGAGAAGGTGCCCGAACGGCGGATGAGGGCGTCCTTGATTTCTCTTCAACAGCGCCGTCACGCCTCTCCAGCAAGCGGGAGAGCGGCACTCCCTGGCCCACGCCATGCGCGCGGCCGGCCGTTTCCCATGTCCAGGGGGTAGCTTGCACGCAGACGACAAAGGCCCAAAGCGCGCGCCGCCGGGGGTGGGAGGCGCGGAAGGCGAGATAAAAGGGCGCGGCACTCCGGTGCGCGCAAAGCCGGTCTGCACATGGGATTGGCACGGCACGCACCGTATCGCGGCACCGTGCCGTCCAACGGCGCCAGGCCGCATGAATGCCGGTGCGGTCGCGTGCCGGCTACGCGGCGGCACGCCACACAGCGCCGGGGACTGCATGGCGTCAGACGGGGGAAAGAGGCTTCCGTGCTCCCTCGACCCGCAGTCGCATGCGTTGACGCAACAGATGCGTTCGTTCCGCATCGGCCACACGCAGATAGTCGATATCGCCTTCCGGGTGCCGTATGCGCGGAATTTGTGGCGCGCAAGGCGACCGCCTGCACCTGTCTCTGCCGAACGATCTGCTCATCGAGCGGGCGCAACGGGGCCCGCCCTGCCTCGACTTCGCGAAACACCTGCAGCACCGCCTGTCGGCGCGAAGATCCGGATTCCGCCTGCAACGCTTCTGCCTGGGTCTTATCGCCCCGGCCACAATGCCAGGAACGTCTGCACGATCCCTTCCAGCTCGGCATCACTGGTCCCGGTCCCGGCCGCGATCAGCAGGCCATCTGTGGTCGCCTTGAGCGACAACGCAAGGCTGCGGGCATCGAATTCCGATCCGAAGTCGCCCTCGGCCTGCGCCCGCTCGATCCGTTCGATCAGCCGCTTGCGCCAGTACGCCCCCCGTTCCAGCACATACTGCCGGACGGACTCGTCACCCGGCGCGCTGCTGACCGAGTGCACGATGCTCATGCTGCCTCTCGGATTGTCGCCTTCGGCCTGCAACGCCAGCGTGCCGCGCAGGAGTTGTTCGGCCACGCCACGGGCCGTGGGCTGCTGCAGCGCGTCCAGCATGTAGGCCGACTTTTCCCGCTCGTAGCGGTCCAGCACCTGGCGAAACAGCGCTTCCTTGTTGCCGAAGGCGGCATACATGCTGGCCCGGTTGATGCCCATCGCATTGAGCAGCGTGCTGATGCTGGCGCCGGCATAACCGTTCTTCCAGAACACGCGCATGGCGGCCACCAGAGCGACTTCGGGATCGAACTGGCGCGGTCGGCCGCGTGGGGTTTCAGCGGTGGGAGAACGACGACTGGGCATTGGCGTTCGTGATCCTGAATGCAACTGCAGTCAGTTTAATAAAATTACAGAACGGACAGTCCATATCCATCTTGCCGTGGCACCCGGAGCTTGAAGTCGGAGGCTTATTGACTGCTCGGCCGGAACAGCGGCAAGGCGCACAGCACGGCCGCGACGGCCAGTACGGCGGACGCATAGCCGAGGGACGCCGTTCCGAACCCGCTGATAACCCAGCCGCCGACCACCGCACCCATACCGGTGCCGGCATTCGCGGCCGACACATTGAGCGTGCCGGCCAAAGCCTGTGCCTGCTGCCCATGCTGCATCACACGGATCTGACAGACCGGGAAAAGTGCCGTATAGGCGATTCCCCAGAACGCCAGGACTGCGGCCAATGCCCAACGATTGGACGCAACCGGAACGACGATCACCATGACCACTGCCAGCAGGACCAGAAATCCGACGGTGGCGCCCAGGGAATTGCGGTCGGCCATGACCCCGCCCAGCCAGTTGCCCAGCAGCCCCACCAAACCGAACCCCATCAACCACCATCCCACCCACGCTGGTGCTATGCCCGCGACTCCCTCCAGCAACTCGGCCAGATACGTATAGGAAGCGAACATCGCCGTAAAAACCAGCACGGACAGCAGCACATGCAGGAGGAACCGAGACGACTTCAGCAGGCCGAACTGGCCCGACCGCGATGCCACGGGCGCCATCGGCGGTCGCGGCATCCAGACGTGCATCAGCAGGGCGGCCAACAGGGTCAGGCCGGCCAGGACGGCAAAGGCGCCGCGCCACCCGATGGCATTGCCTGTCACCGTGCCGAGCGGCACCCCGAGCACCAGCGCGGCGGAGATGCCCAGGTAGACGCGACCGACCGCACGCCCCGCGTGCCCGGGGCCGGCCAGTTGTGCGGCCGTCTCGCTGGCCATGCCCCAGAACACGGGCAGCGCCAGCGCGGGAATGAAGCGCGCCACTGCCAACACCCAGACGTTCGGGGCGAGCGCCGCCATCAGATTGGCGCCGGCGAATATCAGCAGAACGATCGTGAACAGGCGCTTGCGTTCATGCCCGGCCAGCCGCGCGGTCAGCACCGGCCCGAACAGGGTCACGGTGAAGGCGAACAGCGACACCAGCAGCCCGGCCTGCGCCGGGGTCACGCCGAGGTCGCGCGCCAGGGCTGGTATCAGTCCGATGATGACGAACTCCGTGGTCACCAGCAGGAAGCCGGCAACCGCCAGGATCGCGATCGGCGCGACGGGGATGCGTGCTGCAGGATGGGGATCGGCGGGAGAAGGGGGCGTTCTCCCGTCCTGTTCGGGCAAAACCGACTCATTGTGGCGCGATGTCATCACTCATCTTTCCTTTCATTGAAACGGGCACACCAATGAAACGGGCACACCAGGTCACGCCAAAAATAAGGAATGATCGTTCCATTTTTCGGCAAAAAAATAGGCTCGCGGCGAATACACAGGAAACTCCGGACGACATCGATGGCTTGCATCTGGCCCTTCACTGCGTGCCCTGTTCGATGGCGCCGCTCACGCGCGGCAGCAAGTTCTCCTCGTTCCAGCGGGCGGAGAATGCCTCCGATACCGTCCCATCCATGCGATAGAAGGCTCCCTCTGCAATCGTCGCCAGTTCCCGACCGGTCCGGGCAACAAACGCCTCGTCGCGGGAGAAGTTCATGAAGAACACGTGCTGCGTCTCGGTGTTCCGCAGCTTGTCGAGCGATAGCGGCAGCGAGCCCGACTGCGGCACGGTCACCCCCTCGGGCAACACGGGCTCGAAACCCAAGGAGCGCAGCACGTTCAACACCGGCCCAGCCACTTCATGGGCGTCATTGAAGACATAGAGCGTCGTGTCGTACAGCTCCACCAGCAGGACCCGGCGGCCTTTCTGCAAAGCGCGCTCGACGAACGGAGCAGCGCTAGCCGCGCCTGCAGCCGCGTTCTGAGCCGACCCGGCCGCATGTGCCTGGGCGAGGACCGTACTCGATGTCGCGACACCGGCCGACAACGCCAACAGCAGCGTCCTTGTCGTCCGAACGAACGTTCGGAACCGGGTGGAAAGAGGTCTGAGAGGCGAGATGCTGAGATTCAAGGCAGTCATTTCCGAATCCTCCTGGTGGATGGGTTCATGCTGGCAAGGCGACCGACACGGCAATCGGTCTATGCCGGTGGAAGAGACCTTACGATTTTCGGAACGATTGGTCAATATATCGAGAACGCGTTGCCGCCCAACCTTCGCGCAACAAGCGACTCCGCCAGGAGCGTCCTCCAACCGCTCGTCGATTCGATCGAAATGGCAGGCGGACGCGTCTATGGTCGCCAGACAATCGGGGCCGGGACGCGGGTTCCCTGAAGTCTCCGGCTCGGGGCTAAAAGCGGTTCACCGCGTCAGCATCGAATGAATCAGCCGATGGATACTCCACGCTGTCTTCCAATCTCCCCCGCCACCCCGCCGCCGCGCACCGTGGCGGGCCAACTGCCGCCGCTGTTCGATCACCGGCCGCCACGGCACCAAGCCGAATCCCATGCCGTCATCCAGCATCGCGTGGCGCGCGCTGGCGAGCACGACCGGGCGCCGGTAGATGCCGACTTCAAGGACACTTTCAGGTTTCTTCCTCGCCAGCAAGGAATCCTGGGAAGGCCCCGTCGCGACCGAAGTCGCTCCTACGAGAAGCAACGGCCCTCACCGGAGGCGCCGCGCAAGCGAGCGAGCCTGCTCTCAGGCGCCCGGCGCTTCCGCCACCGAGCGCCGCAGGCACATCGAGTACGGCATGCGCACCATCCGGCCGGCGCCGGGTTTGCGGATCGAGGTGATCAGCTCGGTGGTCACCACCCGCCCCATCTCGCGCGCGGGCTGGTGGATGGTGGTCAGCGGCGGAAAGATCTGGCGCGACACCGGCATGTCGTCGAAGCCGCAGATCGAGATGTCCTGCGGGATCCGCAGGCCGCGCTCCTGGACCACGCTGAACACGCCGGTGGCCATGTCGTCGTTGGCGGCGAAGATCGCGGTCGGCGGGTCGGCCAGGTCGAGCAGCTGCTGGGCGGCGCTCACCCCCGAGTCGAACGAGAACTCGCCCGGCACCACCAGCGCCGGATCGAACGGCAGGCCGGCCGCCTGCAACGCGTCGCGATAGCCGTCCAGGCGCCACTCGCTGGCCCCGTGCGCCGGGTGCCCCTTGATGTGGCCGATGCGGCGGTGGCCGTTGCCGATCAGCAGGCCGACGATCTCCTGCACCGCATGGCGTTCGTCGAGGGTGACGCCGATGTTGTTGTCGCAATCCTTCGGCGACACGCAGGAAAAGGCGATGCCGCGCGCGCGCAGGCGCTCCAGCAGCGCATCGCTGTCGGTCAGCGGCGGAGTGAGGATCAGCCCGTCCAGCTGCGAGAACGCCACCAGTTCCTCGATCGCCTGCACGAAGTCCGGCCGCCGGAACGACACCGGCTGCACCAGCATTCCGTAGTGCAGCTCCTGGCAGGCCTGCACCACGCCGGCGATCAGTTCCATCAGGTAGTTGGCCGACGGGTTGTCGTAGACGAAGCCGACCAGGTAGGAACGGCGCCCGGCCAGGCGCCGTGCCGACGGATCGGGGCGGTAGTTGAGCGCGCGCGCCACTTCCTCGACACGCTGGCGCGTGTCCTCGCGTACCCCGGGCTCGCCGTTGAGCACGCGCGAGACGGTCTTCATCGACACGCCCGCCGCCTGCGCCACATCCTCGATTCTGATCCGCACCGCGTCGTTCCCCCGGGCCGTGACCGGCCCTCGCCATCCACCAGTATCCCATCCCCCTTGCAGCGTGGCGGCCGCTCGCGGCCGCCGCGCCGTGTCGATCACAACTCGTAGCGGAATCCGACCAGATACTGGCGCCCGTATTCGGTGTATTCCTCGGGCAGGAACAGCGTGGTCCCTTCCGGCGTGCCGGCCGCGCTGACCACGGTGCGGAACGGCTCGTTGGTCAGGTTGTTGATCTGGAACATCAGCGACAGGCCCTTGAGACGGCTGTCGTCGGCGAAGTCGTAGCTGAGCTGCAGGTCGGTCACGCGCTCGCTGAGCGTGTTGCGGTAGCTGCGCTGGCCGAACAGCGAGCCGTACTCGCCGCGGTAGGAATCGCGGTAGCGCTGGCTGACGCGCGCGCCGAAGCCGTGCTTCTCGTAGAACAGGGTGGCGTTGGCCACCACCTTGGACAGGCCCGGGATGGTGTCGGTGCCGGGCGAGGCGTCGCTCGGGTCCGGATCGATCGAGGACTCGGTGTAGGAGCCGTTGAGCTGCACGCCGAAGCCGTCCAGCGCCTCGGAGAACAGGTCGCCGGTCAGCGTCGCCGCCAGCTCCACGCCGCGCATGTAGCCGCCGGTGCCGTTGGCCCAGGTGCTGAAGTTGCCGATGTCGGACACCGGCGTCTGCCCGTCCGGGTTGTAGCCGCTGAAGTCCCAGTCCAGGTTCTGCCGGTAGATGTAGGTTTCCAGGTTCTTGTGGAACAGCGCCAGGCTGACGTAGCTGGCCGAGCCGAAGTACTTCTCCAGCGACAGGTCGAACGAATCGGCGCGGTACGGCTCCAGCGTCGGGTTGCCGCCGCTGCCGGACCACAGGTTGGTGGTCGGGTCCACCGCCGCGCTGGAATCGGCGCTGAGGTAGTTGATCGGCGGGCGCATCAGCTGCTTGGCCGCGCCGAAGCGCGCCATCCAGCCGTCGCCGAAGTCGAACACCAGGTTCAGGCTCGGCAACGCGTCGTGGTAGCGCGCGCCCAGCGTCTGCGAGCCGACCACCGCGCCGCCGTTGGCGTTGAAGCCGGTGGAGGACTGGTCGGTGGTGATGTACTGCAGGCCGGCGTTGCCGCGCAGGCGGATGCGCTCGGTCAGGTCCATGTCGATGTTGGCGCGCAGGTAGTAGGTGTTGACGTCCTCGTCGACCACGTAGTCCTTGCGCAGGTCGTCGTTGCTCTCGGAGAGGGCCACGTCGTAGTAGCGCGACAGCAGCGCGCGCGGATTGAAGCTGAGGACGTCGCCGATGCCGGCGAAGCCCAGCGAGGTGGGCGCGTACAGCAGCGCCGGGTCGACCAGGGTCGGGGTGCGCCCGGGCAGGTCGGCGAAGTAGACGTCGGCGCGCTTGTCCTTGCTGCGGCGGTTGACGTTCACGCCGAAGTCGAAGCTGCGCACCACCGCGGTGTCGACGTCGTAGTTGAACTCGACGCGGCCGGCCTTGATCTCGTCCTTCTGCCAGGAGTTCTCCAGGCGGCCGTCGTGGCCCCAGTTCTGCGGGTCCCACAGGTAGACCGCGCCCGGATCGGACAGGTCGGCCAGCGAGTAGCGCGCGAAGCGGCTGCTCAGCGGCAGGTCGAAGCCGATGTCGGTGGGCGCGGCCAGGCCGGCATAGGTCTCCAGCTGCGACTGGCGCCGCTCGGCGCGCGAGTAGTTGAGGTCGACCGTGGCCGTCCACGGATCCCAGCTGAAGGTGTTGGTCCAGCCCGCCGAGAACAGCTTGTCCTCGCGGTCGTTGCTGTCGTTGCGCACCACCGGCTGCGCGCCGACCAGGGTGCCGCGGTTGATCACCGGCACGCCCTGCCGGTCCACCGTGCCGATGTCACGGTAGGACACCTGGTTGCCGAGCGCGTTGGTGAAGTCGGCGGCGTTGGACCACATCGCGCCGTGCGTCACCTCGTCCTGCTCGAACTTGGACCAGTACACGTCGAGGATGCTGTGGTAGTGCTCGTTGGGCTTGAACTCCAGCGCGGCCATCACGCCGTCGCGGGTGAGGTCGCGCGACTTCACCCAGGCCTCGGACCCCTGCAGCGCGACGTCGCCGGGCGGCTTGCCCGGCTGGGTCTGGCCCCAGCTGTCCGGATTGCCCCACCACCACGCCTTGTAGTGCTTCTCCTGGAACGGCGAGCTCAGCCGCGCCACGCCCAGCGCCACGCCGATGGTGTCGTCGGCGAACTGGTCCACGTAGGACGCGCTGGCGCGGTAGCCCTTGTCCTCGCCGTCGCCACTGAGCCCGCCCAGCGAATTCTTCTCGCCGTTGCCGCCGACCACGATGCGGCGCTCGCCCAGGTCCAGCGGCCGGATCGTCTTCAGGTCCACGGTGCCGGACAGGCCCTGCCCGATCACCGCCGCGTCGGCGGTCTTGTACACGGTCACCGCGTTGATCAGCTCGGCCGGGTACTGGTCGAACTCCACGCCGCGGCTGTCGCCGGTGCTGACCACCTCGCGGCCGTTGAGGGTGGTGCCGACGAACTGCTCGGACATGCCGCGGATGTTGATCACCTGCGAACGCCCGTCCACGCGCTGGGTGGCGATGCCGGGCAGGCGCGAGATCGAATCGGCGATGGAGATGTCCGGCAGCTTGCCGATGTCCTCGGCCGAGATCGCCTCGACGATCGAGGTCGACTCGCTCTTGGTCTCCACCGAGGTTTCGATCGCGTGGCGGATGCCGGTCACCTTGACCGCATCGAGCGTACTGACGTCCTGCTGCTGCGCGGCGGCGGAGAACGACAGGGCCAGCACGCAGGCGGCGGCCAGCGGGCGCACGCGAACGGCGGCACGCACGGAAGCACAACGACGATCCGGTTTCATGAGCTCTCTCCCGCCCAAGGTTGACAGCGCTGTCTAGAGCACGCGTACGGCGCTGTCAAACAATTTGCCGCGGCGGCGGTGCGATCCCTTGCAGGCAGCGCATTGCGGCGGTCCGGCGCGCATGGATCTGTCGCAACGCAGCATGCAAATACGCACGACGACGCGGCCGATCCGGCGCGTGCGAGCGTGCCGGCCGCGCCCCGATTCGGAGCACGCCGCGCGGCGAACGGGGATGCGGGCAGGCGAAGGTGGCGCCACGCCGCAGGCAGCGCGCCGCCGGCTCGTGCGGTCATCGTCGAGGATCGGGACCGGCGGCAAGCCGACACCGGTCCCCGACCGCAGCGATCACCTCGCGCCTCCAGATTCAACGTGATCGCGGCACTGCTCACGCGCGGCGCATGGCAGTCCTACACCGCCCACGCCGCCATCACGCCGGCGGGTAGCGCGGATCGCGCGCGACGACCACCGGGGCGTCAGGATCGCGATAGCTCACCTGTTCCACCACGCGCGGAGTCTCGCGCCAATGGACCAGCAGGTCGGCGTTCTGCTTCTCGAGGTTCTCCAGGCTGCGCGCGATGCGGCGCAGGATGCCCTTGATCCCGAAGATCGCGAACGGCACCAGGATCCAGAGTATCGACAGGATCAGCCCGAAGACGAACAGGAAGAACCAGAAGAACGTTCCGAATCCATAGGCCGCATGGGCCACCGCATCGGTATCCATGGTGCATCTCCGCTGTTGGGATGCGCAGTGTCGACAGCGGCCCGTGACTTCGGCGTGCTCCCCGCGTCAGCGCCGGGTGTTCGGCGCGGACACGCCGAACTCACGCCGTCTACCGGACCAGTGCCGCGAACACGCCGATGCCGGCGATCACCAGCAGCATCGCCAGCAACGAACGCACCACATGCGATGCCAGCATCCGTTCCCACCATCGGCGCGGTTCCGCCTCCGTGCCGGTCTCCGCCCGCTGTCCCTCGCCTCGCCATGGATTGGCCATGCCTGCCTCCTGTCACGCAGTAGCAGCGCGCTCCGGCGCCTCGGGCAGGCGCGACGCTGCGGTCTTGAAATGTAAATCGGATTCCCGCCGCCACCTTCTCCTGCAGGGCGTTAGCAGCATGTTCAGCGGATCGTTGGCAGACGTAAAGAAGCCGGGCTTTCGCCTGCTGCCGCGTCGCCACCAGCAATGCGCGCCGGATCCATGCGCGCGCTGCGCGGGCGCTGGCTGACACGTTCAGGAAACGCGCGCCGCGAACCAGGCACCGCTGATCATTTGTTGACATGGACGCGGTTAGGGTGGGTGGTTGAAACGACTCGCTCGATTCGCAAAGGCAGAAATGAACAGGGATCCATCCGTCATCGACGTACAGGCCGAGGTTGCGCATTGGCAGGCCCAGCATTCCAAGGGGACATTGGGCACAGGCAAGTTCAGCGAGCTCTCGCCGGTGATCAAGCTGGCCTGCGATGTCTATCTGCAGGCGCCGCATTCGACCGAGGCGCAGCGCCTGGGCCTGTTCCGCGACCGGCTGCAGCACCAGTTCATTTCTTCCGGCACCCAGTCCAACTACGAGCAGCTGGCCGCGCAATGCTGGCGCCGCCTCGGCAATGCCACCAACTGATCGCCACGGAGAAGTCATGAAGACACACGTCGAAGTACAGCGGGAACTCGAACGGCTCGAACGGCTGGTGCCCCATATCATCAGCGACCAGGGCGATCGCGCCGAGGAGATCCTCGGCTTCCATGTCGCGAGCCTGCTCGGCAGCGCTTCGCTGTCGGACCAGGGCTTCGTCCGCGAGCACACCGCGCAGATGGTGCAGCGGTGCCGCAAGGCACAGGACCAGGCCGCGGCGCGGGGGTTGCGTGGCGGTCCGATGGCCGCCCGGCCGCAACTGGCGTGAGCGGGATCATGACGAGGATGCGCGCCGCCGGATTGTGGACGGCCGCGACCGCCTGCATGGCGCTGCTGGCCGGCTGCGGC
>DNXT01000052.1 GCA_003505795.1 Lysobacteraceae bacterium
CGCCCCACCAGCTGCACCAGCGTCTCGGTGCCGCGCCGGACGGTTTTCCCGGCCACCAGCAGCTCGCCGGCCGGCCGGCGCGGGCGCAGCAGGGTCCAGCGCTGGCCGTGCATGTCCAGGCTGATCCGGTCGCGGTCGCCGAACAGGGTCGGCAGCAGCGCTGCCGGCAGCTTCGGCGCGACCGTGCCGTCGGCCTCGATGCCGAACACCCCTTCGATCACCATCGACAGGTAGCCGGCCACCGACCACAGCTGGCGCGGCGAGTTGACCACCGGGCCGCTCAGCCTGCCGTCCTCGACATGCGCGGCCTGGCTGAGCATCTCGTAGTTTTCCATGTTCGAGCCGGCCAGCGCGCTGCCGCGCATCAGCGACTCGATCTCCAGCGCGATCCGCGGCGCATCGTCGATCCGGCGCGCGGCCCGCAGCGAATAGGCGCTGACGAACGGCCACAACGCGCGGTTGTGGTAGATCGGCTGCGCGCGCTCCTGCGGCCACACCACCGGACTGCCGGCGGCGGTGACCGGGTACGCCGCCAGCGCCGAGGCGGCGCGCGCGCGCGGCAGCACGTCGGAGACGATGCCCAGCGACAGGCCGAGCAGGTCGTACTTCTCGAACGGCACCGGATGCGCGGCGCTGCCGATATAGCTCATGTACTGGCCGCGGTCGGCGCGCCAGAAGCGTGCATCGATCGCCGCGCGCAACGCGTCGGCCCAACCGGCGTAGCGCTGCGCCGCGGCGGCATCGGCGTGCGTGCGCGCCAGGCGCTGGCCCAGGCGCAGCGCGCGGTAGTGCAGTACGTTGGTCGACAGGGCGAAGGATTCGCCGATGAAGCGCACGTCGTTGGCGGTCCAGTCCGGGTAGGTCTGCTGGCGCCAGTCCAGGAACGAGGTCTCGCCGCGGTACAGGCCGATCCGCGCGTCGAACGCGTAGTCGCGGTCCTGCGCCAGCGTGCCCTGCAGCGCCTGCCAGACCTCCTCGGCGAAGGCGGCGTCGTCGAGCAGGTCCTCGGCGGCGAGGAACCACACCACGCGGTCGGTGCTGATCGGCCAGCTGCCGCCGGAGCCGGTGTCCTGGGCGACGAACAGGCCCGCCGGCGCGCCGGCGCCGCGTGCCTTCGACAGCTTGAAGCGCAGCGAGGTGCGCGCCCGTTCCGGGTCCAGCCGCGCCAGCGCCAGGTCGATGGCGTAGCTGACGTCGCGCGTCCACACGTAGGGCCAGCGCTCGCCGGTCTCGAAACAGCGGCACGGCACCGGACGGCCCTCGTCGAAGGCCGGATCGCGGATCGCCTCGACGCGGTCCTCGTCCATTTCCTGCTGCGCCAGCGCGAACAGCGCGTCGAACATCACGCTGCCGGTGTCGCTGCGCATCGGTTGCGCTGCGATGCGGCGCTCGCGCTGCGGCGTGGCGAGCACGAAGCCCCCGTCCGGCGCAGCGGACGCATGGGCCTTGAGCCCGTTCCATTCCAGGTCCGCCGCCTGCGCGGACCCACTTGCCGCCATCGCGATGGAGGCGGCCAGACCAATCATCTTCAGCATCGAAGCGGCGCACCGGTTCGCACCGGCTGGCCTCCCTCCCTCTTTGCCCGCATTGTGTTCCGCCGCGCCGGAGCGCGGCGATCTGGACGCCTCCCTCAAGGCGCCGTCCCTCCATGGTAGACGCGCCCGGCGGCACGGCGCACAGCTGCATACGTATTCATGGCGATGGCGCGGGTCTGGCGGCGGCGCGCCGCTATAGTCCAGGCAATGCGTGCCGGCCTCGAAGGCACGCCATCTGCGGGAGCGACGTCGTTGCCGGCGCCGCCGCGGCGATCCCGCCGGAGCCGACGCCCCTGCCGCAGAAGTCCAGAGACCAACGGCCGCCTTGGGAGGGGACATGCCGCCGAAACACCACCGCGCCGCCACGCGCCTGCTTGCCGCCTTCGCCCTGTTCGCCGGCCTGCTGCCCGCCCTGGCGGCGGCCGGGCCGGTCGCCGTCGCCAGCGTCGAATCGCCCGGCCACGTGCTGCAGGTATCGCTGCAGCTGGACGGCGGCCGTCCCAGCTATCGCGTGCAGCGCCTCGGCGAAACCGTGGTCGATACCTCGCAGTTGGGTTTCCAGCTGCGCGACGGCCGGCTCGACCGCGACCTGGTGCTGCTCGGCCAGAGCCGCAGCGCGCACGACGACACCTGGGAGCAACCCTGGGGCGAGCGCCGCTACGTGCGCAACCACTACAACGCCCTGACCGTGCAGCTGGCCGAGCGCGGCGGGCTGAAGCGGCGCATCGACGTGGAGTTCCGCGTCTACGACGACGGCCTCGGCTTCCGCTACCGCTTCCCCGAACAGGCGGCGATGCGCGAGGCGATCATCGACGAGGAACTGACCGAGTTCGCGATCAGGCCCGAGGCCACCGCCTGGTGGATCCCGGCCGGCGAACCGATCCACTACGAGTATCTCTACCGGCGCACGCCGCTGGACCAGGTTCCGCTGGCGCATACGCCGATCACCCTGCGCAGCCGCGACGGCCTGCACGTGGCCATCCACGAGGCCGCGCTGGTCGACTACGCCGGCATGTGGCTGCGCCGCAGCGACGGCCAGCGCCTGCGCGCGCAGCTGTCGCCGTCGGCCGAGGGCTGGAAGGTGCGGCGCACGCTGCCGTTCGACACGCCCTGGCGCACCCTGCAGATCAGCGACAGCGCCGGCGGGCTGGTCGAGTCCAGCCTGATCCTCAACCTCAACGAACCCAACGCGCTCGGCGACGTCGGCTGGGTGCACCCGGCCAAGTATGTCGGCGTGTGGTGGTCGATGCACCTGGACCAGGAGAGCTGGGCGACCGGGCCCAGGCATGCCGCCACCACCGCCAAGACCAAGCGCGTGATCGACTTCGCCGCCAGACACGGTTTCCGCGGCGTGCTGGTGGAAGGCTGGAATCCCGGCTGGGACGGCGACTGGGTCGGCAACGGCTACGCCTTCGATTTCACCCGGGCCACGCCGGACTTCGACATCGAGGCACTGTCCGCGTACGGCGCGAAACAGGGCGTGCACCTGATCGGCCATCACGAGACCGGCTGTGCGATCGAACACTACGAGGACCAGCTCGACGCCGCGCTCGACCTGTATGCGCGGCTCGGCGTGGATACCTTCAAGACCGGCTATGTCTGCGACGACGGCCAGGTCGACCGCCGCAACCCGGCCGGCGGACCGCTGTGGCGCGAATGGCACGACGGCCAGTTCATGGCCCGCCATCACCTGAAGGTGGTGCAGGAGGCCGCCAGGCGCCACCTGTCGGTCAATCCGCACGAGCCGATCAAGGACACCGGCCTGCGCCGCACCTACCCGAACTGGCTGTCGCGCGAAGGCGCGCGCGGCATGGAGTACAACGCCTGGGGCCAGCCGCCGAATCCGCCGGAGCACGAGGTCGACCTGGTGTTCACCCGGCTGCTGTCCGGGCCGATGGACTACACCCCGGGCATCCTCAGCCTGAAGGGCCGCGGCGGCCAGGCGATCCCGAGCACGCTGGCGCGCCAGCTGGCCCTGTACGTGACGATCTACAGCCCGATCCAGATGGCCGCCGACCTGCCCGAGCACTACGAGCAGCAGCGCGAGGCCTTCCGTTTCATCGAGGACGTGGCGGTGGACTGGGACGACACGCGCGTGCTCAATGGCGAGGTCGGCGACTACGTCACCATCGTGCGCAAGGACCGCCACAGCCGCGACTGGTTCCTCGGCAGCATCACCGATGAATACGGGCGCGTGCTGCCGGTGGACCTTTCGTTCCTGGAGCCGGGCGTGCGCTACCGCGCCGAGATCTATCGCGACGGCGACGGCGCCGACTACCGCAGCAACCCGTTCGCGTTCGTGCGCGAGACGCGCGAAGTGACCAGCACCGACCGGCTGGAACTGAAGCTGGCGCCGGGCGGCGGCCAGGCCATCCGGTTCTTGCCGCTGCCCTCGGCGCGCTAGACGGCACGCCAGAACTGGAAGGGACTCTGGCGTTGAAGGAGCTGGCCATCGGCGGCGTCATCGCGCTGTTCATCGGCATCGACGTCTATGTCCGTGCGCGCGCCAATCGCCCACCCGATCGGTTGGAACGCGCGCTCGCGCTGGCTTGGCTGATCATCCGTCGCACGCTCTGCCATGGCATGGCAGCGCTGATGACTGCTCTGGCTGGCGGGATGGGCTGGGCGGTGCTGGACCGGAAAGCGCCGGCCGGCAACCTGCTCGGATCGTTGGCGCTTGTTGTGTTCGCCCTGATCTGCGTGCATTGGGGCCGCTTCGGCCGCGGGTACAGCACATCGGCCCTGGACGACAAGCCAGTCCACGAAAGGCGGCGCAGGCGCTGCGGCTGGCGGCACCAATCGAGGACCGTCGCCGCTTCGTGACCCGAGCTGGCGCCGGACCGGGCAGCGCGGCAATCGCCCGATCCGGGGCTGTCCGCCACATCCCTCGCTGCCGGCGACCTCGGCTCCCGCGGTATATCTCCCATGTCGCGCCCCATTGTCGCCACGTTGCCTGCGATCGCCGCTACCAGATCGATCCCCGCAGGCAGGCGTTCCGGCAGCACTGGAGCAAGGCGCAACCTAGAGATCCACCGAGTCCGGCACCCTCGCCCGCCAGGCGCTGCCAGGCGGGGTAATCACCGGGAAAGTGGTCCAGCTGCGGATATCTGCACCCTTTAAGCTGCCATGGGTGACGCCTACGGCCGCACAGCTGGTGGCGGCATGGTCGCGCATGCGGCGTTACGCGAATGTTGCGCGGGTGCGCGGCCCGGGGCCGCGACTGTCGGGCCGCGGTCCCGGCCCTTGCCGCATGCGCCGGTCCAACCGCGGGAACCGCGCTCCCACGGCCCGGATCGTGCGCCGTGGAATCGATTCCAGTGGCGGCAACGGCATTGAATACGTATGCAGATCCATTCCGGGGCGAATGCGGCTGTCTACCATACGTTGCAGTTGCACGCGGGCCGTTCCGCTCGTGCGACACCCGTCCAGGCAAGCACCGGGACGACGACAATTTGAATCACAACATTGCCTGGGAGGGGAAAATGTTGAACCACAAGCGCACCGCGCTGAGTATCGCCCTGACGGTCGCACTGGCGCCCGCACTGGCGGCCGCCCAGTCGACTCCGGAGCCGGGCACCGCCGGCCAATCGACCGCGGGCAACCCGGTCACCGAACTGGAAACGATCGAAGTCACCGGCATCCGCCGCGGCATCGAGAACGCGATCGCGATCAAGCAGGACGCCACCTCGGTGGTCGAGGTCATCTCGGCCGAGGACATCGGCAAGCTGCCGGACGTGAGCATCGCCGAGTCGCTTGGCCGCCTGCCCGGCCTGGCCGCGCAGCGCGTGGCCGGCCGCGCGCAGGTGATCAGCGTGCGCGGCCTGTCGCCGGACTTCGCCACCACGCTGCTCAACGGCCGCGAAGTGGTCAGCACCGGCGACAACCGCAGCGTCGAGTTCGACCAGTATCCGTCCGAGCTCGTCAACGGCGTGACCGTGTACAAGACCCCGGACGCGGCACTGGTCGGCCAGGGCCTGTCGGGCACCATCGACATGCAGACCGTGCGCCCGCTGAGCTTCCCCGAGCGCGTGATCGCGGTCAGCGGCCGCTACCAGAAGAGCTCCCTGGGCGATGCCGCCGGCGTCGACGAGTTCGGCAACCGCTTCAGCGCCAGCTACATCGACCAGTTCCTCGACAAGACGCTGGGCATCTCGATCGGCTATGCGCACAGCGACAACCCGATCCAGGAGAACCAGGTCGGCCTGTACGAGCCGTGGACGACCGAGCACACCGACAACGGCAACCGTCCGGGGCTGGCCGCGGGCACCGTCTTCTCCGACGGCATCAAGGCCCTGCGCCGCACCGGCAACAACAAGCGCGACGGCGTGATGGCCACCGTGCAGTTCCGCCCGTCCAACGCGTGGACCAGCACCCTCGACGCCTTCCACACCGAAGCCGAGCAGATCGACACCGCCAACCAGTTCGAGGTCAACCTCAGCAACTACAACGGCAACTACGAGCCGGGCCTGTCCATCGCCAACCCGCAGGTGAATGCCGACGGCACCTTCACCGGCGGCACCGCCAGCGGCGTGTACCCGCTGGTGCGCGGCATGTACAACAAGCGCAAGGACAAGATCGACGCGTTCGGCTGGAACAACGAGTTCAACTTCGCTTCGGTCAAGCTGGTCGCCGACCTGAACTACTCCAAGGCCACCCGCGACGAGCTGAACCTGGAGAACAACCTGCAGCTCACCCCGATGCCGCAGCTGGACACCATCGGCCTGGTGGTCAATCCGAACGGCTTCTCGCAGATCACGCCTGGGCTGGACTATTCCAATCCGGACGCGCTGTTCCTGACCAACACCATCTACGGCTCCGGCTACGGCAAGGTGCCGAAGGTCGAGGACCGCCTGAAGGGCGGCAAGCTGGCCGCCACCCTGCCGGCGCCCGAGGCGCTGTCCGGCTGGTTCTCCGACGTGGACGTGGGCGTGAACTACGCCGACCGCCGCAAGGTGAAGACGCAGTCCGAAGGCAACATCCTGCTCGGTGCCCAGGGCGATGCCAACATCGCCTCCGACCTGCAGTACGACCCGGTCAACCTGGGCTTCGCCGGCATCGGCTACATCCCGGCCTGGAACGTGCCGGCCGCGGTCGCGCGCTACATGACCTTCGATCCGGTCGACGACCTGGACTACCTGATCCCGAAGTCATGGACGGTGGAGGAGAAGATCACCACCGCCTGGCTGCGCGCCAACATCAATACCGAGATCGGCGAGGTCGGCGTGCGCGGCAACATCGGCGTGCAGATGCAGCACGTGGACCAGAGCTCCGATTCGCGCTACTGGGACAGCTCGCAGCCGGCCGGCAGCAACATCCAGCCCTACTCGGCCGGCAAGAAGTACGACGACTGGCTGCCGAGCCTGAACCTGGCCTTCATGTTCCCGCACGAGCAGACGCTGCGCTTCGCCGCCGCCAAGCAGGTCGCGCGTCCGCGCGTGGACCAGATGCGTGCCGGCCTGGAGTTCGGCGTGGACACCTCCACCGGCAGGCCCGGCGGCAGCGGCGGCAACCCGCTGCTGGACCCGTGGCGTGCCACCGCGCTGGATCTGTCCTACGAGAAGTATTTCGGCGAAAAGGCCTACGTGGCCGCCGCGGTCTTCTACAAGGACCTGAAGAGCTACGTGTACACCCAGTCGGTGGACGACTACGACTTCACCGACCTGCTGGGCAGCTACGTGCCGCCGCCGGGGATGGTGGTGCCGGTGCTGACCACGGGTACGTTCTCCGCGCCGCAGAACGGCAAGGGCGGCACCCTGCGCGGCCTGGAGCTGACCGCATCGCTGCCGCTGGACATGCTGGTGGACAGCCTGCGCGGCTTCGGCGTGCAGGCCAGTGCGACCTTCAACGACAGCGACATCAAGATCCTGGACCCGGAAAGCGCCTCCAGCGTGGGCAGCGATCCGATCAGCCTGCCGGGCCTGTCCGACCGCGTCTACAACTTCACCGCCTACTTCGAGCGCAGCGGCTTCGAGGCGCGGGTGAGCCAGCGTCGCCGTTCGGACTTCATCGGCGAGATCGGCAACTTCAACGGCAACCGCACCCTGCGTTACGTGGTGGGCGAGAACGTGACCGATGCGCAGGTCAGCTACACCTTCAGCGACGGCAGCAGCCTGCGTGGCCTGACCCTGCTGCTGCAGGGAAGCAACCTGACCAACGAGCCGTACCGCACCTACGCCGGCACCAAGGACCGTCCGCTCGAGTACATCGAGTGGGGCCGCACCTACATGCTGGGCGTGAACTACAAGTTCTGACAGGCCCGACGCAGCGAGTACGTCACGGCCCGCCGGTTGCCCCGGCGGGCCGTTTCGTTGCGGGTCCGGAAAACCTGGTGGCAGAAGACGACGTCGATCCTTCCCTTGCCCGAGGCCAGGATCGCCCCCGGCAGCGTCTCCTGCCGTCGTTCCCGGCTTGTAGTGCGGCGTAAGTGGTCGCAAGTAGTGCGGGCGACCCGCGCGAAGGGATCGCGGATGACGGAGCCGATGCGTGGCCCGCCGCCCCGACCGGCGCGCTCGCCACGGCTGGTACGGCCACGGCACGCAACGCGGGAGTCGCGCAACGCGAATGCCGTATCCGGCAACGCGTGCGCCCTGTCCGGATCGTGCGGTTCAGCGGCGGCGATGCGTTCCAAGACAATGTCCAGCGCCCACGCCGGCAACGCAACGGCCATGCGGCGGCGCTGACGACACGGCCGGTTCACTCCCGCGCGGCTCCGGCGCCCGCATCGATTCCCCGAGCTAATTCCCGCTGCATCCATCCGTCGAGGAGACCAGCTGCGCAGGCGGGCATCTGGCGGCGACAGATGCGCCGCGCGGGCTTGATGGCCGCGCCGGGACCGACGGCGCAAGCCTCATGACACGGTCACGCCCGCGTGCATGTCCCGGGCAGTCGAAGTTCACCCGTCGCGGCACCCCTGTCGGGGGACGGCGGCTATCCGTGTGGACTGCACGGCCCGGCGCAACCGTCGCGCCGGACCGATGATGCCCAGGGGCGGTCACGCGTGCGGAAATACGGGATGTCCCCGCTGAGATCTCCATCGGCATGACGCCATGCAAGGCATCGCAGCCGATCGGAATCCTTGTACCGGCCCATCCCCCGGGCCTTCCCGGCGGGAGGGACGGGCATCTTCCAGCCCGTCCCTTGCCCCCATCGCGTTCAGTCGTTCCGCAATTCGGCGAAGAACACGGAGTGGCCGGGCAGCCGCAGCTCATCGCCGACCACTGTGCCCGACTGCGGACCCGGGACCTGCAGCGGCTGCCAGTTGCCGGCGGGCAGCCGCGCCTGCGCCGGCGAGGCGCCGAGGTTGAACGCCGCCAGCACGCGTTGCCCCTCGGCCTGCCGGGTCAGCATCAACACCGGCTCCGGTGCATCGACGAATGCGATGCCGCCATGGACCAGGGCCGGCTGCGTCTTGCGCCATGCCAGGAAGCCCCGGAACGCATTGAGCACCGAGTCCGGATCGCCTTCCTGTTGCTGCACCGAGCGCTCGCGATGCTCGTCCGGGATCGGCAGCCATGGCTTGCCGTCGCTGAAGCCCGCCGTGCCGGAACCGTCCCAAGGCATCGGCGTGCGGCACCCGTCGCGGCCCTTGAAGTTGGGCCAGAACGTGATGCCGTAGGGATCCTGCAGCGCCTCGAACGGCACATCGGCCTCGCCCAGCCCGAGTTCCTCGCCCTGGTAGAGGCAGATCGAGCCGCGCAGCGAGCCCAGCATCGCCACCAGCATCTTGGCCAGCTGCGGCCGTGCCGGCGCCCCGCCCCAGCGCGTGACCGCACGCTGCACGTCGTGGTTGGAGATCGCCCAGCACGGCCATCCCTCGCGCATCGTCGCTTCCAGCCGCTCCACCGTGGCGCGGATGTAGGCGGCGCTGAAGTCGTCCACCAGCAGCTCGAAGCTGTAGCCCATGTGCAGCCGCCCCGGCGAGGTGTACTCGGCGGTGGTGGCGAGCGAATCCTCCGAGGAGATCTCTCCCAGGCTGACCGCGCCGGGATACCGGTCCAGCAGGCCGCGCAGCGACTCGAGGAACGCCAGGTTCTCGGGCTGGGTATTGTTGTAGTAGTGGTACTGGAACGCGTACGGGTTGTCCGGACTGAAGCCGCGTCCCAGCCGGAGTTCGGCGGGCTTGGGCGGATTGTCGCGCAGCAGCGCATCGTGGAAGCAGAAGTTGATCGAATCCAGGCGGAACCCGTCCACGCCGCGATCGAGCCAGAACTTCACGTAATCGAGCGTGGCCTGCTGCACTTGCGGGTTATGGAAGTTGAGGTCCGGCTGCGACGACAGGAAGTTGTGCAGGTAGTACTGCCGCCGCCGCGGCTCCCAGCGCCAGGCGACGCCGCCGAAGATCGACAGCCAGTTGTTCGGCGGCGTGCCGTCCTCGCGGGCATCGGCCCACACGTACCAGTCGGCCTTGGGATTGGTGCGGTCCTCGCGGCTCTCGCGGAACCAGGCATGGTCGACCGAGGTATGGCTGAAGACCTGGTCGATCATCACCTTCAGGCCGAGCGAATGCGCCTTGGCCAGCAGCCGGTCGAAGTCGTCCAGGGTGCCGAACAGCGGATCCACGTCGCGGTAGTCGGCGATGTCGTAGCCGAAATCGGCCATCGGCGACTTGAAGAAAGGCGACACCCAGATCGCATCGACGCCAAGGCGCGCGACGTAATCGAGGCGCTCGATGATCCCGGGCAGATCGCCCACGCCGTCGCCATCGGCATCCAGAAAGCTACGCGGATAGATCTGATAGATGACGGCACCGCGCCACCATGGAGTCTGCGACATCGAGCGCCCCCCTCCGGGCTTGGCAGGCGCGCGAAACAAGGCGCCCTCTCACCCGATTAGCTTAGCGTCGAGCAGGCAGGCTCATGTCGATCTGCATACGTATTCAATCGGTCCTTGCCGCAGGCTTCGGAACCAGTTGCAACAAGGCTTGGGCAGAAAAACTCCTGGCTCAGCCTCACGGCAACCGGTGCTGCTGTGCCTGGCCATCGGTCAGCGGGGCCCCACCGTGGCGCGTGAGCGGAGACGATTCTTTTTCGACGGACAGCACGAATGCAGGTGACCGGTTGCAAGGAAATCCCCGCCAGTGCATCGAACCCATCCATGCGCGAGGGATGGTCGGCTGCGCGTAGACGAGACAAGACCCCGATGGCATCGCCATGTCTGTGTACCGGCTGTCGCAAAGCCCCGCAGCCACGGGGTTGCGGCAATGGCATGAGCCGCCTGCCTCCCCTTCCGACCACCACCCTGGCGAGTCGCCCGCGACGGCCGGCCCAGCCGCCCCTCGCAATCCCCGGCCACAAGGTGTACAAATGTACACCATGCACTCTCCGTCTCCCCAGCGTCTGGCGGTACTGGCCTTCCTGCGCCAGCGCCTGGCTGCCGGCGCCCCGCCCAGCCTCGCCGAAATCGCCCAGCAGTTCGGCTTCGCCTCGCGCAACGCCGCGCACAAGCACGTGCAGGCCCTGCTCGAAGCCGGACTGATCGAGCAGTTGCCGAACCAGAAGCGCGGCATCCGCCTGCCGTCCGGCCCCGACCGCGACGCGTTGATGGCGCTGCCGGTGCTCGGTCGCGTGGCCGCCGGCTCCCCCATCGGCGCCGACATCGGCCTGGAGCGCCAGCTGTGGCTGGACCGCAGGCTGTTCTCGCTGCACCCGCACTACCTGCTGCTGGTGCAGGGCGATTCGATGATCGACGACGGCATCTTCGACGGCGACCTGGTCGGCGTGCACCGCACCGCCGAGGCGCGCCATGGCCAGACCGTGGTGGCGCGGATCGACGGCGAGATCACCATCAAGCGCTTCGAGCACCGGCGCGAGCGCATCCGGCTGCTGCCGCGCAATCCGGCGCATGCACCGATCGAGGTGGCGGCCGATGCCGACTTCGCGATCGAAGGGATCTTCTGCGGCCTGGTGCGGCAGGGCTGAGGATGGCCCAGGTATTGGCCCTGGACGAGCTGTTCGCCTCGCGCACGGTCTGGCACGCCGGGCGCGGCACGGCGGTGGCGGCCGGCGGCAGATCGGAAGAGCGTCGTGTA
>DNXT01000031.1 GCA_003505795.1 Lysobacteraceae bacterium
GTTGGCCGCGATCAGCGAGGCTCCGATCGCCCACCACGGCAGCGACTTGCTGGCCAGGAAGTAGTCCTCGGCACTCTTGTCGTGCCCGGCCTTCTCGCGCGAGACCCACTGCGCGAGGACGAAGATGCCGGCCAGGTAGGCCAGCACGATCACGATATCCAGCGTTGCCAAACCCACTGCGCTCCCCTTTGTCTTGTTGTCTTCATCGAACCATGAGCCCCTCTCCCGTCGGGAGCGGGGTCGGGGTGGGCGTACGGGGCGAAGCCGCGCCGCACCTCACCCACCGCCGCGATGGGGATGAACGCGTCGCCACCGCGAAACACGCCCCAGGCTGTTGACCTACCGCATTGCGGGTACACCTGCTGCGGCGCGGCTTCGCCGGTACCCTCGTCCGGCGCTTCGCGCCGCCTTCTCCCGGCCGGAGAAGGAAAAGTCACTTGATCGGGCAGTCCACCACCACTTCGGCCTCGTTGGCCGAGCCCAGCGCGATCCGCGAGATCGACAGGTCCGCGGCCGCGGCGCTGTCCAGGTACGGCAGCTGCTGCAGCCTGGCCATGTCGGCGCCGGCGACGGCGAAGCACTTCAGCGGCACGCCGACCACCCGCCACTGTCCCTGCGGGATCGCGCCGACGGTCTTGCCGATGTCCAGCTGCGCCGAGCAGCCCTCGCCACAGCCCACGCCCAGCCACAGCGGTGCGCTGACCGCGGCGTCGCGGCGCAGGGTCAGGTACAGCTGCACGTCGCCGTTGAGCTCGCGCGAGATGTCCACCGGCTTGGCCGAGCTCAGCACCATCCGCGCCTCGGCGGCGCCGGACCACTGCAGGCGGCGCGCGTCTTCCTGCGCCTTGTGGTCGACCGCGCTCATCTTCAGGCTGCCGTCGGCCAGCGCCACCGGCACCGTGGTCGCCGGCATGCCGGCCTGGGCCTTGCTCGACAGCTGCATCGCCATGCCGAGCGCCGGCTTGCCGCGCACGAAGTAGACCCCGCCCACCGACTGCTCGCCGCTCACGCCCGAGTCTTCCGGCAGCGCCGCCAGGTCGCCCTTGTCGGCGTAGGTCAGGCCGTAGCCGAACGCGAACTGCGGGTCGTAGTCCTGCTGCCCGACGTTGTTGTGGAACTGCACCGCGGTGCGCGGCCAGGAGAAGCTGAGCTTGCCCTTGAAGTCGTGCTGCACGCTGCCGTCGGCCTTGCGCAGCAGCACGTCGGCGACGCCCTCGCCCTCCGAGCCCGGCAGCCAGGCCGCCACGAACGCGTCGGACGCGTTGATGTACGGATTCATCCACAGCGGCCTGCCGCTCAGGAACACCGCCACCACCGGGATGCCGTCGGCCTTGAGCTTCCGGATCAGCTCCAGGTCGGCGTCGTCGCCCGGCTTGTACAGCAGCGTGGCGATGTCGCCCTGGAACTCGGCGTACGGGTTCTCGCCGAACACCACCACGGCGACGTCGGGCTTGCGCTTGTAGTGGCCGTCGACCGCCAGCTCGGCGCTGCCGCCGGCCGCCTTGACCTGCCTGTCCAGGCCTTCCCAGATGGTGTTGCCGTTCGGGTAGTCGGCGCGCTTGGTGCCGGTGCCCTGCCAGTTGAGGGTCCAGCCGCCGGACTGCTTGCCCATGTCGTTGGCGCCGTCGCCGGCGACCAGCACGTGCTTGTGCGGATCCAGCGGCAGCAGGCCGGCCTGGTTCTTCAGCAGCACCAGCGACTCGCGCACCGCCTGACGCGCGACCGCGCGGTGCTCCGGCGCGCCGAGCAGCTCGAACTTGCCGCCGAGCGGACGCTGCGACGGCTTGCCGGCCTCGAACAGGCCGAGCCGGAACTTCACCCGCAGGATCCGGCGCACCGCGTCGTCCAGGCGCTGCATCGGGATCTCGCCCGACTTCACCGCCGCCAGTTCGCTCTCGTAGATGCCCTTCCAGCTGTCCGAGGCCATCGCCATGTCGACGCCGGCCAGGAACGAGGCCGGGCACTTCTCGTTGCTGCAGCCCTTGACCTGGCCGTGGCCGTTCCAGTCGCCGACCACGAAGCCGCCGAAGTTCATCCGGCCCTTGAGCACGTCGGTGAGCATGGCCTTGTGGCCGTGCATCTTCTCGCCGTTGAAGCTGTTGAACGAGGCCATCACGCTCTGCGCCCCGGCCGCGATCGCCGGCGGGTAGCCGGCCGCGTGCACGTCGCGCATGACTTCCTCGAAGACCCGGGTGTCGCCCTGGTCCTTGCCGTCGGTGGTGCCGCCGTCGCCGACGAAGTGCTTGACCGAGGAGATCACGTGGCTGCCGTCGAGGAACTGCGGCGTGCCGGGCACGCCCTGCAGGCCTTCCACGACCTTGCCGGCATAGCTGGCGACCAGCTCCGGCGACTCCGAATAGCCTTCGTAGCTGCGGCCCCAGCGGTCGTCCTGCGGCACCGCCACGGTCGGCGCGAAGGTCCACTCCATGCCGGTGACGCGGGTCTCGGCGGCGGTGATCTCGCCGATCCTGCGCATCAGCTCCGGATTGCGGGTGGCGCCCAGGCCGATGTTGTGCGGGAACAGGGTGGCGCCGACGATGTTGCTCTGGCCGTGCACCGCGTCGATGCCGAAGATGATCGGGATCGCGTGGCCGCCGCCGGAGGTGTCCATCGAGGCCTCGTAGAACGCGTCGGCGAGCTTGAGCCACTCGGCCGGCTTGGCGTCGTACCTGCCGCCCGGGTCGGAATTGCCGCCGGCCAGCACCGAGCCGAGGCGGTACTTGCGCACGTCTTCCGGGGTCAGGCTGGCGATGTCGCCCTGCACGGTCTGCGCGACCTTCTCCTCGACGCTCAGCCTGGCCATCACCTCGCTGATGCGCTGCTCCAGCGCCGCGTCCTCGGCGAACGGCCACTGCGGCGACGGCCACTTCTCCGGATGGATGGCGGTGGCGGCGCTCTCCGCCTCGGCCGCGGCGGCAGGCTTGCCGGCGGCGTCGTTGCCGCCCTGGCAGGCGGCCAGCATCAGCACCGACGCGGCAGCGGCCAGGGACAATGCGTGGCGGATCAGGGGCGCGGGCGCGCGGCGAAGCGACTTGTCCAAGGTACGGTCTCCAGACACGGGAATCCGGCGCAGGCTCGCCTGCGTCGGGCGGCGTACGCTTCCGCATCGGTGAACGGCTTGTCAACGGTATAGCGCCATCGCAGGCCCATATCGGAATGCGGCATAGGCAGCGCTGTCATCAAATCCCGTGGAATACCAGCGGTTTTGCCGGATCGGCGGCGGTGCGGGGGGCATGGGCACCGCCGCAGAATTGTTGCGACGCAATATCGTTTGCGGGCAGGGTTGCGCGCGGCGCCATGCCTACCGTGGGAGAAGCCACTACCTGTGGAGGCGTCAGCCCCTCCCACGGTGCTTCGCCGGTTTCGCCGGCGCGGACCGCAAACGGCGACGGCCGCGCGAAGGCGGCCGTCGTCGCAGGATGCGGCCGCGCCGGTCAGCGCGCCGCCAGTTGCTCCAGCACCGCGCGCGTGACCGGATCGCTCACCTCGGCGGTCTCGCCCTTCACCGCCGGCAGCAGCTGGCTGGCGAGCTGCTTGCCGAGCTCGACGCCGAACTGGTCGAAGGCGTTGATGCCCCACATCACCGACTGCACGTAGACGCTGTGCTCGTACATCGAGATCAGCGCGCCCAGCGCCTGCGGGGTCAGCGCATCGAGCAGGATCAGCGTGCTCGGGCGGCCGCCCGGGTAGCGCCGGGCCGGATCCTCGCTGTCCTGGCCGTTGGCCAGCGCCTCGGTCTGCGCCAGCAGGTTGGACAGCAGCGCCTGGTGGTTCTCCACGTACGGATCGTCGTTGCGGACGATGCCGATGAAGTCGGCCGGCACGATGCTGGTGCCCTGGTGCAGCGCCTGGAAGAAGCTGTGCTGCACGTCGGTGCCCGCACCGCCCCACCAGACCGCCACGGTGTCGCTGTCCACCGGCGAGCCGTCGAGCTTGACCCGCTTGCCCAGGCTTTCCATCACCAGCTGCTGCAGGTAGGCCGGCAGCAGCGCCAGGCGCTGGTCGTAGGTCATCACCGCCTGCGTGGCGTGGTCGAGCAGGTTGCGGTTCCACACCGCGGTCAGGCCGTGCAGCACCGCCACGTTCTCCTGCAGCGGCGTGTCCAGCGCGTGCGCGTCGAACTCGGCCGCGCCGGCCAGCAGCTGCTCGAAGCGCTCGAAGCCGATCGCCAGCGCGATCGGGAAGCCGACCGCCGACCACAGCGAGTAGCGGCCGCCGACCCAGTCCCACATCGGCAGCACCCGTCCCGGCGCGATGTCGAAGGCCTTGGCGGCGCGCTCGGGGTTGGCGCTGACCGCGTACAGGCGCTCGCTGCCGCCCAGCCAGCGGTGCAGGATCGCGCCGTTGAGCAGGGTTTCCTGGGTGCCGAAGGTCTTGGAGATCAGGATGCCGGCGGTGGTGGCCGGGTCCAGCGCCGCCAGCGTGCGCTGCATCGCCGCGCCGTCGACGTTGGAGACGAAGTGCAGGCGGAAACGCGCGCCTTCGACCGGCTTCAGCGCGTCGGCGACCAATCGCGGGCCGAGGTCGGAACCGCCGATGCCGACGCTGACGATGTCGGTGACGCCGGTCTTCTCCAGCGCCGCGATCAGCGCCTGCATGCGCTGGCGCACCTCGGCCGCGCTGGCATGGGCGTCGGCGGCCACCGGCGCATCGGTCAGGTTGCCGCGCAGCGCGGTGTGCAGCGCCGCGCGTCCTTCGGTGACGTTGACCTGCTCGCCGCGGAACAGGCGCTGGAACGCGCCGCCGACGTCGCGCTCGGCGGCCAGCGCCAGCAGCGCGTCCAGCGCCGCGCGGTCGTACTTCTGCCGCGCGAAACTGAAGTACAACGGACCGACCCGCTTCGCGTAACGCTCCGGCCTGTCCGGCTCGGCCGCCAGCAGTGCGGGAATCCCGGCGCCGCGCAGGCGCTGGGCGTGGGAATGCAGCGAGTCGAATCCGTTGTGCGTTGTCATGCGGCCTGTGTCGGGATCGTGTGGTTGGTGTGGGTGATCTTGTTGCCGGCGCCGACGTAGACCAGGTTCGGCTTGAACACGTCGGCCTCGGCCGCGCTCATGCTGGCGAACGCGGCGACGATCACCAGGTCGCCGACCTGCACGTGGCGCGCGGCCCCGCCGTTGAGCGAGATCACGCCGCTGCCGGCCTCCGCGCGGATCGCGTAGGTGGTGAAGCGCGCGCCGTTGGTCACGTCCCAGATGTGGACCTGTTCGAACTCGCGGATGCCGGTGGCTTCCAGCAGCAGGCCGTCGATGGCGATCGAGCCCTCGTAGTTGAGCTCGGAATGGGTGACGGTGGCGCGATGGATCTTGGCTTTGAGCAGGGAGAGTTGCATGGCGGGGTACGGCGAAAGAAAGGGGGAAGTTTAGCGGAATCCCGGAACCGGGCGTCCGGCGGCAGGGGCTGAAGCCCCCGCCGCCGGTTCAGAATTCCAGGTTGT
>DNXT01000028.1 GCA_003505795.1 Lysobacteraceae bacterium
CACGACGCTCTTCCGATCTGCGACCGGGTCGGCCGGCGCGCGCGGATCGGCGTAGGGCGCGACCTCCAGCGCCCAGCGGTAACGGCCCTGCTCGAAGTCGCCGCTGCGCCGCTGCGGGACCAGCGGCGCCTCCACGCCCAGGCCGGCCAGCAGCGACTGCGCGTGCAGCGTGGCGCGGCTGACGTCGTCGGCATGCCGCACCTGGCGCGCCGCGCCCGACAGGCTGCCCAGCAGCAGGGTCATCGCCATCGCCATCAGCGCGAAGGCGACGATCACCTCGATCAGCGTGTAGCCGCGCTGGCGCCTCAACGCAGCGCTCCGTCGGGCGTCCGCCCGGAGCTGACGTCGCCGAGGATCCAGCCCACGTCGATGCGCCAGCCGGCCTGGCCGGCGCGCAGGTCGATGCGGCCGCCGGTGGAGGCGCCGTCCTCGAAGAACTGGATCGCGCCGACGCCCTGCCGCGGCTGCACCTCGCGCGCGCCGGTGAAGCGGATGGTCAGCGACGGCGGCACCTCGCCGTGGCGGCCGCCCGGCGCCTGCCAGCGGCGCGCGACCGGGTCGATGGTGAAGCGCTGCGGCGTGCCGCTGGCGATCGCGGTGGTGCGGGTATAGCGCAGCGCGGTGGCGATGTCCTTGCCGGTCGCGCGCAGGCGCATGCCTTCCATGCCGCCGGTCAGCACCGCCGCGGCGACCAGGCCGGTGGCCGCCACCAGCGCGATCACCAGCAGCATCTCCAGCAGCGTGACACCCCGCACCCTGCGCACGGCGACGGACATGGCTCAGGTCATTCGTACTTGATGTCGGCGTCGTAGCTGCTGCCGCCGGGGCGGCCGTCCTTGCCCAGGCTGATCAGGTCGAACGGCTGGCCTTCGCCCGGCGCGCGGTACTCGATCGGGTGGCCCCACGGGTCGTTGAGCTCGGCCGCCTTGGCGTACGGGCCGAGCCAGTTGCTGGTGCCGCCCGGCTGGGTGACCAGTTCGTCCAGCCGCGCCGGCAGCTTGCCGGTGTCGAGCTGGAAGTTCTCCACCTTGCCGGCCAGCGTCTGGATCTGGGTCTTGGCCAGGTTGGCCTTGCCGCGGTCGGCGCCGCCGAGCACGCGGCTGCCGACCACGGTGAGCACGGCGCCGATCAGGACGATGACGATGATGATTTCGAGCAGGCTCATGCCGGCCTGGCGTGCCGGCGCCGGGGAGCGGGTCAACGATCGCGTATGTGCCATTGCAGTGGTCCTTTTCGCTTGGAGTCTGTCGCGATGCCGGCGCTGCGGGTGCGGGCGCCGCGGAGTGCGACAATGCCTGCCCGGCGCGCGCAATGGAAGCGCGGCGCGCACGAAACCGGGCGCCGGTCGCAGCTGGCGCCGAGGACGTCAGCCGATCGCATTGGTCAGGTCGTACAGCGGCACCAGCACCGACAGGATCACCACGCCGACGATCGAGGCCAGCGCCAGGGTCAGCACCGGCACCAGCGCGGCCAGCGCGCGGTCGATGGCCTGCGCGCTTTCCTGCTCGAAGGTGTCGGCGGTCTTGAGCAGCATGCTGTCAAGCGCGCCGGATTCCTCGCCGACCTGGATCATCTGCAGCGCCAGCCGCGGGATGCGCTTGCCGCGCGCCAGCGCACCGGCCAGGCCATGGCCGTTCTTGACGTCGTCGGCGGCCTGGTCCACGTCCTCGACCAGCGCCAGGTTGCCGAGCACGTTGCGCGCGATGCCCAGCGCGGTCAGCAGCGGCACGCCGTTGCGCAGCAGCGTGCCCAGGGTGCGCGCCAGGCGCGCGGTCTCGAGCTTGGCGATCAGCGCGCCGACCACGCGCCGGCGCAGCAGCCAGGCGTCGAGCGCGGCGCGGAACGCCGGGTCGCGGCGCTTGCGCTCGAAGGCGATCAGCGCCAGCCCCGGCACGAACAGCAGCACGATCCACCAGTCGCGCACGAACAGGCCCACCGTCAGCACCGCCTGGGTGAACCACGGCAGGGCCACGTCCAGGCTGTCGTACATCTGCGCGAACTGCGGCACCACGTAGCCGAGCAGGAACATCAGCGCGCCACCGACCACCGCCAGCAGGATCGCCGGGTAGATCAGCGCGTTGATCACCTTGCCGCGCAGCTCGCGGCTGCGCTCCAGGTAGTCGGCCAGCCGCCGCAGCGTGTCGTGCAGGCTGCCGCCGGCCTCGCCGGCGCGGACCATGTTCACGTACAGCCGCGAGAACAACCCGTGCTGGCGTTCCAGCGCCGCCGACAACGGCGCGCCGCCGCGCACCACGTCGCGGATGTCCTGGATCACCCGCTGGCTGCGCGCGTCCTCGGGCAGGTCCATCAGGATCGACAGGGCGCGGTCCAGCGGCTGGCCGGCGCCGAGCAGGGTCGCCAGCTGCTGGGTGAAGCGCACCAGCGCCGCATCGTCGAACGGCTTCTTGCGCAGCAGCGTGCGCAAGGACGGCGCGGCGGCATCGCCGGTGGCCAGGCGCGCCTCGACCGGCAGGTTGCCCTGTTCCTGCAGGCGCGCGGCCAGTTCCGCTTCGCTGGCCGCTTCCATCTGGCCATCGAACATCTCTCCGTGGGGATTGAGTGCCTTGTAGCGGTACAGGGGCATGCGGACGCACGGCGTGGACAGAGCGCAAGCGTAAACGTTTTGCCGGCGGGCCGGGCGCGTCGCCGGAAACGTGCGGCGCAGCGCGTTTTCACGCCGGCGCTGACCCATGGCGGTCATCGGCTCGACATGGGCCGCGCCAAGGATGGAGGCACCACCCGCCCAGGAGTCGCACATGAACGTGGACCGCCCCCGTCGCCGGCTTGCCGGCCTGCTCACCCGCTTGCTGGCCGCCGCCGTCCTGCTTCACGCCGGCAGCGCCGCGGCGGCCGCGCTGTCGGCACGCAACGCCGAGGACCGCGCGCTGCTGGCGCTGCGCTGGGCGCCGGTGCACCACCAGGACACCGACGTGACCGGCCGCCATTCGCTGGCCGGCGCCGCGGACTACGTCAGCGCCTACGACTTCGATGGCGACCTCGACGCACGCAACAACTGGGACCACGCCGGCGACCCGGCCTACCCGCTGTCGGCGCACGCCTACCATTCGGTGGTGGAGACCGATACCCACTGGTTCATCACCTACCTGTTCTTCCATCCGCGCGACTGGACCGATTCGTTCTTCGATACCGAGCACGAGAACGACGCCGAGGGCGTCCTGCTCGTCGTCGCGCGCGACGGCTCCGCCTACGGCACGCTGAAGGCCGCGGTCACCGTGGCGCATACCGACTTCTTTTCCTATCTTCCCGCCGGCAGCGACTGGAGCGGCAACGCCGAAAGCATCGACGGCACCCTGTCGATGGCGCAGTTCGAGGGCGAGGCGCATCCGGTCACCGCGCAGGAGGCCAAGGGCCACGGGCTCAAGGCATGGCCGTACTACAAGATCAACGGCGACGGCGTCATCTACTACCCGTCGCTGACCCAGGCCGAGGTGCCCTCCAGCGCGGACGACCGCGATGTCCGCTACCGGCTCGTCGACATCTTCGGGCCCGGCGGCATGCGGGACCAGCGCAACAACCCCAGTCTCTTCGCCAGCTTCGGCAGCTTCGCCGGCGACACCTCCGGCGGCTGCGGGGCGGGAGCGATCGGATGCAGCACCAACTCCGCCAACGCGCCGTGGGGCTGGGACGACCACGACGACCTGCCCGGCCGCGGCCAGCTCGCCACCGATCCGGTTGCGCTGGTGTCCAACTACTTCAGGATCCCCGAGGGCCTCGCCCAGACGTATACCTACAATCCGTATCGCTGACGAGTCCGCCTAGGTTGCTGTTGCTGTTGCTGTTGCTCGTGATTCTGCCGTTGCTTCGCTCTTGATCTACCGGGCCCCTTCCGCAGCGGCGGAGA
>DNXT01000029.1 GCA_003505795.1 Lysobacteraceae bacterium
GCGCCGCACCAGCCAGCGCAGGCCGCTGCAATCGCGCTGATCGGCCAGCCCGAGCCGGGCCGCCCACGCGTTCATCGCCACCACCCGCCCGGCCTTCCTGTCCACGCTCGCCGGCAGCATCGCGTAGCGGTGCGGGCTCGCCTGCACCAGCGCGGCGATGCGTTCGCGGTAGGCACCGGATTCGGGGAAGTTGGAGGCGACCGAGGCATAGCGCGCCTGCCCCGGCAGGAAGGCGATGCGCCAGGACTGCGGCTCGTCGCCGACCATCAGCACCAGGCTGCGTCCGGGGTCGACCATGGCCGGCGCAGCCACCGCGAACCCCTGCCGCGCCCACGGCTCGTGCCCCCAGTCGTTCCAGCCGCCCAGCGCCACCAGCGCACACAGCCCGATCAGCGCACCCGCCGCGCGCGCCGCATGCCGGCGCGCAAACGCATGCCGGCAGAGCTGCCACAGCACCAGCGGGGCCAGCAGCTCCAGCACCACCAGGTAGCGGTGGATGCCGAACAGCGCCTGCCACAGCAGGTAGGCGACCAGGAAGAACACCAGCACGGCGCGCATCGCCGGCGCCGGGGCGAGCGCGCGGTCGCGCCGCCCCAGCAGCCAGCGCAGCCCTGCCAGCAGCGCGACCAGGTAGAGCGATGCCCAGACGCACTGGAACAGCGCGATCTCGCTGGCCCGCCTGGGATTGAAGGTGAACACCAGCGGCCACGTCAGCCACTCCCACCAGGCCTTCGGCAGCCAGCGCGTGTCCGCGACCGAGACCGGCTGCGCCAGCGCCGACTGGAACCAGCCATTGAACTGCGGAAGCAGGGGGTTGCCGAAGGCCTGCCACACCGCGCGGTACCACGGCCCGGCCAGCAGCGCGAACACCAGCAGCGAAACGGCGGCAAGCAATGCCAGGCGCCCGACGCGCGCCCGTACAGGGCCGCCGCAGGACAGCACCGCCGCGGCGATCGCCAATGCATAGACCGCATTGGTCAGCTTGAACGCCACCGCCGCGCCCAGCAGCGCGCCGGCCAGCAGCCAGCGCGCAGCGGCGGGCCTTGCGCCTTCCGCATGCCGCGCGGGCGCCAGGACCAGCGCCAACGCGCCCAGCACCGGCAGCGCGGTGGTGTTGTCGGCCATGCTGCCGGCGAACTCGGACAGGAACGCCGCGCTGCACATGCCGGCCAGCGCGAGCACGGGCGCCAGCCTCGCCCGCTGCGGGTGCCCTGCCAGCGCCATCCACGCGATCGCCGCGACCGGCGCGAACACCAGCGCATGCGCGACCCCGAGCACGAAGCCGGCCAGCGGCGCCGGCCAGTGCACCATCAGCGCGTACTGCAGCACGTCGAGCATCGGGCTGAAGTAGCTCTGCATCTGCGCCGCGGCCAGGTCCCGGGCGAGCCGGTCGTGCAACCAGGCATAGCCGTTGTAGAGGTGGTAGTTGCGCAGGTCCCAGTTCGCGTCCTGGCCGAGCAGGAGCGCGACCGCGCCTCCCAGCAGGCATACCGTCACGACCGCGCGCGCGGCGTTGCCGCGCGAGTGGAAGGCAAAGCGCCGATCGAGCCATGCCAGGACCCGCTTCGTCCGTGGCGCCCAGCGCCGCGCCGGCTCGATCGCGGCGCTCATTGCCGGCCTCCGCGCACGACCGCGCCCGGCAATCGCGGGATCGCGAGATAGGCCAGATGCTTGGCCTCCATGCGGCCCTGCGTCACCGTGTCCAGGATCAGGCCGCAGGCCAGCAGCAGGAAGCCCAGCAGCATCAGCGCCACGCACAGGATCGCGGTCGGGAACCGCGGCACCAGGCCGGTCTGGACGTAGGTCTCGAACAGCGGCATCGCCAGCCCGAGCGAGGACAGCGCGCAGATCGCGAACCCGAGGCTGAAGAACAGCAGCGGGCGCTCGGACTTGAACAGCTTGGCGATCGTCATCAGGATCCGCCAGCCGTCGCGCCAGGTGTTGAGCTTGCTCTGCGAACCGTGCGGCCGCACGCCGTAGGCGGTCTCCACCTCCACCACCGGCATCCGCAGCTGCAACGCGTGCACGGCCAGCTCGGTTTCGGTCTCGAAACCCTGCGCATGCGCGGCGAACGACTTGACGTAGCGCCGCGAGAACACCCGGTAGCCGGACAGCATGTCCTGGAAGCTGCGGCCGAACAGCAGCCCGGCGCAGCGGGTCAGCAGCACGTTGCCGAACCGGTGCCCCGGCCGGTACGCGGCCTGCTGCTGGTCGCGCCGCGCGCCGACCACCATGTCCAGGCCTTCTTCGACCAGCCGCCGGACCATCGCCGGCGCCGCGCCGGCATCGTAGGTGTCGTCGCCGTCCACCAGCACGTAGACGTCGGCCTCGACGTCGGCAAAGCCGCGCCGCACCACGTTGCCCTTGCCCTGCGACGCCACCGGCTGCACCTGCGCCCCGGCCTCGCGGGCGCGCTCGGCGGTGGCGTCGCTGGAGTTGTTGTCCAGCACGTGCACCGATGCGTGCGGAAGCTGCGCGGCGAAATCCCGCACCACCTTGGCGACGGTGGCCGCTTCGTTGTGGCAGGGCACGAGCACGGCAATGCGCAGGCCTTGCGGCAACGACGACGCGGGAACGGCGGGCGGTGTGTTCATGGGGTGGTCTGGGAGTGGAAGTTGGGGATCAACGCCGCGTATCGCGGACGACGACGGGCTGTTCCCACCAGTCCTCCACGCTGCCGTCGGCAGCGTGCAGGCGGAGTCCCAGCCAGTGGGTGCCGGGCTCGATCGAAGCGGTATCCAGGCGCGCCCGGAACCCGACCCGCGGATGGTTGGGGTCGTTGGAGATCTTCCAGTACGGCCTGACGTCGAGCTCGCCGCCGTAGTCGGCCTGGGCCACCACCGCGCCATCGAGCAGGATTTCGACCCGCTGCAGCCCGGCCCCATCCTTGAACGCCCAGCCGGTCACGTCGACCACGCCGTGCAGCCGCGCGTTCGGCAAGGGCCGGTCGACCCAGGCCATCGCCGGCGCGATGCACGCGCCTTCGGGCTTGCGTGCCGCCAGCCGGAACAGCAGGAAGCGCTGGAACCCGTGGTCGGTGGACACCACCTTCGGCGCGGGCAGCGGCCCGACCATCGCGCAGATGTCGTGGTAGCGCGCCAGCAGGTCGCGGTAGCGCTGGTCGCTCGGCGACAGCACCAGCAGCCGCGGGCCGTCGCGCGAGCCGTCGCCGAGCAGGCCCCACTGCTGCAGCTGCGCGCTGCGCCCATGGCGCTGGTTGAGCGGCGCCTGCAGCACCTCGATGCCGGCATCGCGCAGTTCGAAGCCCAGCTCCGCCCCCACCTTGAAGTTGTCCGCCAGCACCTTGGTGCCCGGCGGCATGGCCCGCAGTTCCGCCTTCACCGCATCCGCCAGCGCGTCCCAGCCGGCGAAATTGCGCGGATAGTACTTCTGCCCAGCCGATTGCTCGCGCACCGCCGGCACCGACACCGCCAGGTAGTAGCCATAGGCGCCGAGCATGCCGAGCACGGCCAGCGCCCAGGTCGCCCGGCGCCAGCCGTCGGGCCAGCGCCCGAGGATCACCGGCACCGCCACCAGCAGGGCCAGATAGCCCGGCAGCGGCCAGTGGAAGCTGATCCGCTCGGCGTCGCTGAAGAAGCCCAGCGCGAACACCGCCACCGTGGAGACGCCGCCGAGCAATCCGAAATAGCGCCATTGCGCGCGCGACCCGCCACCGGTACGGGTCCCGGCGACGGCCACGCGCAGCATCGCGAACGCCAGCAGCGGGGTGACCAGCAGGGCCTGGATCAGCAGGAACCACACGCCCTGCGGCTGGAAGCTCCAGGGATGGCGTTCCACCAGCTGGAAGCGAAGGCCGGCCTCCTGGTGGTCGGAGTTCCACGACAACAGCGGCAGCCACGCCACCACGCCGACCATCAGCGCGATCCAGACCCGCGGATCGCGCAGCATTGCGCGCCCCTGCGGGATCAGCAGCAATGCGACGAAGCCGACGCCGATCACGCCGACGAAGCGGTAGTGGCTGAGCGCGCCGATCAACAGCCCCACCGCCAGCTCGAGCGCGCTGAGCGCGTCGACCTCCTTCAGCAGCCGCGCGCCGGCGTCCATGCACAGCACCGCGGCCAGCGCCATCGGCACGTCCGGCACCGCGAGAATGCCCAGGGTCGCCGACAGCGGCATCAACAGGGTCAGGCAACCGGCCTGCCAGCCCACCGCGCCCCCGAACCAGCGCCGCGCCACGTGCGCCACCAGCCACGGCAGCAATGCCGCGATCGCCAGGAACGGCAGCCGCAACGCCAGCACGTGATGGCCGCCGATCTCCACGCCCAACCGCGCCAGCCAGGCGGTCATGCCCGGCAGGTCGGAGTAGGCCGCGGCCAGGTGCTGGCCTTCCTGCCAGTAGAACGCCTCGTCCACGAACAGCGGCAACCGGGCCGCGATCAACAGCTTGACGGCGGTCACCAGTGTCCACAGGATCACGAAGGTGCGACTTGCGCGCTGTTCTCCCTGCATTACCCCTGCACCCTTCCTCACCTCACGGGATTGTGATGTCGATACCGCTTCGTCCGACGGAAATGCTAACCGATGCACTGCGCGATTCGTTGCGGCAGGCCCAGGACCAGGTCAATTCGCTGCTGCTGGGCAAGGCGCACGAGGTACGCATGGCATTCGTCGCGCTGCTGTCCGGCGGACACCTGCTGATCGAGGACCTGCCGGGACTGGGCAAGACCACGCTGGCGCACGCCCTGGCCTCCAGCCTGGGGCTGGGGTTCCAGCGCATCCAGTTCACCTCCGACCTGCTGCCGGCGGACGTGCTCGGGGTCTCGGTCTACGACGCGCAAGCGCGCCAGTTCCAGTTCCATCCGGGCCCGGTGTTCACCCACGTGCTGCTGGCCGACGAGATCAATCGCGCGCCGCCGCGCACCCAGAGCGCGCTGCTGGAGGCGATGGCCGAGCAGCAGGTGACGATCGACGGCTCCACCCACGTGCTGCCGGAGCCGTTCTTCGTGATCGCCACGCAGAACCCGGTCGACCTGTCCGGCACCTTCCCGCTGCCCGACTCGCAGCTGGACCGCTTCCTGCTGCGGCTCAGCCTCGGCTATCCCAACGCCGAATCCGAGCGCGCCCTGCTCAGCGGCGTCGATCGCCGCCACCTCATCGCCCAGGCGCTGCCGCGCCTGTCCGACGGCGACGTGGTGACGCTGCGGCAGGCGGTCGAGCAGGTGCACGCCAGCGAAGCGCTGATCGGCTACGTGCAGGCGCTGCTGGCACGCAGCCGCCAGCACGCCGGCGTCCGCGTCGGCCTGTCCCCGCGCGCCGGACTGGCGCTGCTGCGCGCGGCCAAGGCCTACGCGCTGCTGCTCGGCCGCCGGCACGTGATGCCGGAAGACATCCAGGCCCTGTTCGAAGCGGTGGCCGGCCACCGCCTGGTCGCCGAGGCGGAGACCTCCTCCGGCCCGGCGCTGGCCAAGAAGATCCTGCACAGCGTGCCGGTGGACTGAGGCACGGCGTGCGATGGCGAAGCGACTGCACGATTGGCTCGGCAAGGCCGCGCTGCTGGCACGGCCGCGCGCGCCCGAGATCCTGCCGGTGCAACTGGACCGGCGCCGCATCTACGTGCTGCCGACGCCGTTCGGCGGCTTCGTCGCGGTCCTGCTGGTGGCGATGCTGCTGGGCGCGCTGAACTACAACAACAATCCCGCGCTGCTGCTGGCGCTGCTGCTCGGCGCCGCCGGCATCGCCAGCGCGATCATGGCGCACCTGCAGCTGTCCGGGCTGCGGGTCGAGGCGATCGCCGCCGAGCCGGTCGACGCAGGCAGTCCGCTGCGCATGCGCGTATCGCTGGACTGCCGCGACCAGCGCAAGCGGCGCGGCCTGAAGCTGGAGCTGGAACGGCAGCACGCGTTCTGCTCGCTGGTCCCCGGCGGCAGCGCCGACCCGGACCTGTACCTGGCCACCGCGCAGCGCGGCTGGCGCGATGTCGGGCGCATCCGCATCTCCACCACGCAACCGCTGGGGCTGGTCCGGGCCTGGTCGTGGGTATGGCCGGAGACGCCGCTGCTGGTCTATCCCCAGCCCGAACACGGGGGGCCGCCGCTGCCGGCCGGCGACGGCAGCCCGGTCAACACCCGCCTGGATGCGCTGGGCGAGGAACTGCACCAGCTTCGCCCCTATCGCCATGGCGATCCGGCGCGCGCCATCGCCTGGAAGCATTCGGCGCGGCGCGACATCCTGCTGGTGCGCGAATACGAAATGCCGACCGGGGTGGAAATACGGCTGCAATGGCGCACCCTGGCCGCGCTGCCCCACGAACGCCGCATCGCCCGGCTGGCGCGCTGGGTGGCCGAGGCCGAGCGCCAGGGACGCCGCTACCGGCTGGACCTGCCCGGCCATCCGGCG
>DNXT01000033.1:0-226 GCA_003505795.1 Lysobacteraceae bacterium
CCTGGAACAACGCGTGCAGCAGCGGCGCGTCGGCGGCGCCGGCCAGCGCCGGGAGCGCCGCGACGAGCACGAGGCACCAGCGCGATGCCGCATGCATCCTGCGGGTTGCGGGACGGACTTCAATCCGCGCTGCGGAAGAATCCAGGCGCCGCAATGCCGGCCGCGCCGCCGCGCGTGCCGTCGTTTCCGCCGAAGGCCGTCCCGCGGGAGGGACTTCGGTCGCGAC
>DNXT01000033.1:380-3988 GCA_003505795.1 Lysobacteraceae bacterium
AGGGACTTCAGTCCCGATGCTTCGCCGGCAGGCCCTGTCGGGACCGAAGTCCCTCCCACAGGATGGTTCCTGGCGGAGACGGCGATGCGCGCGCTCATTTCGGGTTCCCCGGGGCGAACGGAAACGACAGCGACCGGTAGTAGGACAGCGGATGCGGCGGCGGCGCCTCGCCGGCCGGCAGCGGCAAGCGGTTCAGGCTCTGCCAGTAGGCAAGGCTGGCATCGCGCCACCATTGCGCCTCCTTCTGCTGGATCGCCAGGAAATCGGCCACCTGGCGGTGGCGCCCGGCATCGACGTAGCCGGACAGCCCGGCCCAGGTCGCGCGCATCGCCTTCACCGCGTCCACGCCGCGCGTGTAGCGGTGCACCAGCTCGTTCCACAACGTGTCGCCGGACTGCATGCGGAAGTCCCACGGCACATGGTGGAACCACAGCAGGTAGTGCTCCGGCACCCGCTGCGCATCGCCGAACTCGGCGGCCAGCGGCGGCGCGTACTGCGCCACCGCGTCGCTGCCGCTGGCGCTGCGGTCGAAGCCGATGCCGCGCGCGTCGGCGCGGTGGTAGTAGACCGGGTCCCAGTCGGCGCGCTCGCTGCCGGCGTCCCACGGCGCCGGGCCGTAGTGGTGGCCGCGGCCCATCAGGTGGTGCAGGCCGAGCGGGGTCATGTAGTCCACCACCGCCTCGCGCGAGGCCATCATCATGCCGACCACCGGCTGCACCACGCGCGGGTCGTTGCCGAAGGTCATGCGCGTCCAGTCCTCGGCGATCGCGCGCGCGGACTGCGACGGGTCCCAGGCCAGCCGGCCGAAGGCGTACCAGTTGGCCTGGTCGAAGACCGAACCGCTCCAGTTGCGGTCGCTGCCGATGTTGGCCACGCCGGCCATGCCGGTGAGCTTGTGGTGGTGCAGCGAGCCGTCGACCACCCTGGCCACGGTCGAACCCTTGCCCTGGACCATCGTGTCCGCCTCCAGCGTCTCCTCGTACAGCGCGCCCTGGTAGACCAGGTGGGTGGCGAAGCCCAGGTACTCCTTGGTGATCTGGAACTCCATCATCAGCGGCGTCTTCGGCATCGCGCCGAACAGGGGGTGGAACGGCTCGCGCGGCTGGAAGTCGATCGCGCCGTTCTTGACCTGCACGATCACGTTGCCGGCGAAGCTGCCGTCCAGCGGCACGAACTCGCTGTAGGCCTGCCTGGCGCGGTCGTCGGGCTGCTCGTGCGAGTAGACGAAGGCGCGCCACATCACGATGCCGCCGTGCGCGGCCACCGCCTCGGCCAGCATGTTGGCGCCGTCGGCGTGGCTGCGGCCGTAGTCCTGCGGGCCGGGCTGGCCTTCGGAATTGGCCTTGACCAGGAAGCCGCCGAAGTCGGGGATGAGCCTGTAGATCTCCTCGGCCTTGCCGCGCCACCACTGGCGAACCGCCGGGTCGAGCGGGTCGGCGGTCTTCAGCCCGCCGATCTCGATCGGCGCGGAGAAGCGCGCGCTCAGGTACACGCGGATGCCGTAGGGACGCAGCACCTTCGCCAGCGCCGCGGCCTTCTCCAGGTAGGGCGCGGTCAGGCTCAGCGCGTTGGCGTTGACGTTGTTGAGCACCGTGCCGTTGATGCCCAGCGAGGCGTTGGCGCGGGCGTAGTCGGTGTAGCGCGGGTCCAGCCAGTCCGGCAGCTTGTGCCAGTCCCAGATCGACTGGCCGGCGTAGCCGCGTTCGACGCTGCGGTCGAGGTTGTCCCAGTGGTCGAGCACGCGCAGCTGCACGCGCGGGGCATCGCGCAGGTCCAGCCCGGCCAGCGGCTGCCCGGTCTGCAGCAGCCGCAGCAGGCGGAACGCGCCGTACAGCGCGCCGACGTCGTCATTGGCGGCCACCACCGTGGCGGCGCGTCCGTCGATGCTGACACGACGGATCAGATAGCCCGCCTGGCCGAGCTTCTCCAGCGGCAGGCGCAACGCGGCAATCGCCGGCGAGGATGCCGGGGTACCGACCACGACCGCGCCCTCCCCGTCGATCGTCTCCACCAGCGCGGGGGAGTGCCCCAGCAGGCCCTGCAATCCGCGCAGCAATTCGTCACGGGCGGCGGCCTGGGTCGGCGTGGCGGCCGGCGCCAGCAGGCTCCGCACCTGCAGCCGGTACGGCTGCGCCAGCGTATCGGGCAATGGCCGGTAGCGCAGCCACAGGTCGTAGCCGTCCTCGGCCCATGCCGGCAGCACCGCCAGCAACAACGGCAGCAGCAGCAACCAGGCCGCAAGCCCGTGCCGGAGCCGGCTCCGGCCACCAGGAGGCATCGATGAAATCGCGATCACGCTTGCCATATCGTCGTATCGATCGAGCGGTCGCCGCTGCAAGCGGTTCCCGCTAACATGCATCGGACGCCCGTCGCCCGCCTGGAAACGCGGGTTCCGCGGGACCGGCATGGCTCGGGCGCGGCAGCGCCCGGGCGATGCACATGGCGCCGGCGAACCACCTGAAGGGTCGAAACTTGAGCAACGACAGGAAATCCATGCGCCGCAAGAGCCGCGCCATCACCATCGACGAGGTGGCCAGCCTGGCCAAGGTGTCGCCGATGACCGTCTCGCGCGTGGTCAACGGCAAGGGCAACGTCCGCGAGGCCACGCGCGAACGGGTCATGCGCGCGGTCGACAAGCTCGGCTACACGCCCAACCTCGCCGCCAGCACGCTGGCCGCCGCGCAGAACACCCGCATCGCCCTGATCTACACCAACCCGAGCGGCGCCTACCTGCGCGAACTGCTGGTCGGGGTGCTGCACGTGGCCTCGCGCACCGCGATCCAGCTGGTAATCGACTACTGGGACGACCTGGACGCCGACGCCGAGCGCAAGGCCGCGCGGCGCCTTGCCCAGGGCGTTTCCGGAGTGATCCTGCCGCCGCCGCTGTGCGAGTCGGAGGCGGCGGTGCAGGAACTGGTGCGCGCCAAGGTGCCGGTGGTGGCGATCGCCTCCGGCCGCTTCAACGACCGCATCTGCTGCGTGCGCATCGACGAGTTCAGCGCCGCCCGCGAGATCACCGAGCACCTGATCGCCCAGGGCCACCGCCGCATCGGCTACATCAAGGGCCGTTCGGACATGACCGCCAGCGAACACCGCTTCGAGGGCTTCCGCGCCGCGCTCGACGCGGCCGGCATCCCGCTCGACCGGCTGCTGGTGCAGCCGGGCGACTACACCTACCGTTCCGGCCTGGTCGCCGCCGAGAAGCTGTTGTCGCGCCGCACCTTGCCCAGCGCGATCTTCGCCAGCAACGACGACATGGCCGCCGCGGCGGTGTCGGTGGCGCACCGCCGCGGCCTGGACGTGCCGCGCGACCTGTCGGTGGTCGGCTTCGACGACAGCTCCTCGGCGACCACGGTATGGCCGGAACTCACCACCGTGCGCCAGCCGATCGCGACGATGGCCGATGCCGCGGTCGACATCCTGCTGCGCAGCATCCGCAATGGCGAACACGGCCAGCGCACCATCGTCGACGAAATGTTCGCCCACCAGCTGGTGCAGCGGCAGTCGGTGGCGCCGCCGCCGGTCGAGGCGGCGGCGCGCAAGCGTGGCAGGTGAGGTCGACGGCATCGCCTGGTCCCGGCCCGCTCAGCGGATCAGGTACTGGTTGA
>DNXT01000392.1 GCA_003505795.1 Lysobacteraceae bacterium
GTGGTCATCATGATCGGGCGGAAGCGCACGATCGAGGCCTCGCGCGCGGCCTCGCGCGGGTTCTTGCCGTGCTCGCGCTGCGCCACCAGCGCGAAGTCGATCATCATGATCGCGTTCTTCTTGACGATGCCGATCAGCAGCACCAGCGCGATCATCGAGATCACCGACAGCTCGGTGTTGGTGACGAACAGCGCCAGCAGCGCGCCCATGCCGGCGGCCGGCAGCGTCGACAGGATCGTCACCGGGTGGATCAGGCTCTCGTAGAGCATGCCGAGCACGATGTAGACGGTGAGGATCGCCGCCAGCAGCAGCACGATCATCGAGTTGGGGCTGAGCTGCACGTTGAAGCCGCCGCCGTCGCTGATGCGGATGTCGCCGGGCATGCGCAGTCCGGCGATGGTGGCCTTGATGATCGCGTCGGCCTCGCCGGTGCTGACCCCGGGGGCGAGGTTGTAGCTCAGGTCCATCGTCGTGTACTGGTTGTTGTGGGTGATCTGCGGCGGCGCCAGCCCCGGCACCTGGCGGGCGACCGCGGTGATCGGCACCATCTCGCCGTTGCGGTTGGGCACGTAGATCTCGTCCAGCGCCGCCGGCGTCGCGGTCTGCGACGGCAGCGCGTTGACCACCACGCTGTACTGGTTCAGGTCCGAATAGATGGTGGAGATCGAGCGCTGGCCGAACGCGCCGTACAGCGCCCCGTCGATGGCGCCGACCGAGATGCCCAGGCGCGAGGCCCTGGCGCGGTCGATCACGATGTTCTGGCGCAGGCCGGAGGTGTCCACGTCGGTGCCGACGTCGCGCAGCCTGGGGTTCTTCTTCAGCGCCGCCTGCACCTTGGGCAGCCATTCCTGCAGCTGCGCCAGGTCGTTGCCCTGCAGCGACACCTGGTACTGCGCGCCCTGGCTGGTGCCGCCGCCGCCGTCGCTGGGCAGGTCCTGGATCGCGCGCAGGCGCAGCTCCAGGTCCGGGTAGCGGTCGGCCTTGGCGCTGAGCCGCGCCAGCACCTGCGCGGTGGTCTCGCGGCGGCCGTCGGCACGGGACTTGAGCTCGATGTTGAACGAGGCGCTGGAACCCTGGCGGCCCGACCCCAGCCGTGCGCCGACGATCTTCACCGCCGGATCGGCCATCAGCATGTCGGTGATGCGGCGCTGGCGCTCGACCATGTCGGCGAAGGACACGGTGGCGCTGGAGCTGGCGCGGCCCCAGATCAGGCCGGTGTCCTGCGGCGGGAACGAGCCCTTCTTGACCGCGCCGGCGAGCATGACGGTGGCCCCGATCAGCAGCAGCGGGGTCAGCGACAGCAGCAGCGCGTGGCGCAGCGAGAAGTCCAGCGCCACGGTGTAGACGCGCAGCATGCCCGCGTGCACGCGGTCGAGCCAGGCGCCGAAGCGGCCGGGATTCTCCGGCTCGCGGTGCGCCGACAGGAAGCGGCTGCACAGCGCCGGGGTCAGGGTCAGCGACACCAGCATCGAGACCACGATCGCCGCGACCAGGGTCACGGTGAACTCGCGGAAGAACGCGCCGATCATGCCGCTGGCGAACAGCAGCGGGATGAACACCGCCACCAGCGAGGCGGTGATCGAGACGATGGTGAAGCCGATCTCGCGCGCGCCGGCCAGCGCCGCCTGCATCCGCGTCATGCCCTCGTCGAGGTGGCGCATGATGTTCTCGATCACCACGATCGCATCGTCGACCACGAAGCCGATCGCGATCACCAGCGCCAGCAGGCTGAGGTTGTTGAGGGTGAAGCCGAGCGCGTACATCACCAGCGCCGAGCCGGCCAGCGACAGCGGCACGGTCACCGCCGCGATCAGGGTCGGCGCCAGCCGGCGCAGGAACAGCGCCATGGTCAGCACCACCATCGCCAGGCTGATCAGCAGGGTGATCTGCACCTCGTGCAGCGAGGAGCGGATGGTCGGGGTGCGGTCGAAGTAGGGGGTGAGCGTGGTGCCCGGCTGCAGGTAGGTGCGCAGCTCGGGGATCTGCGCCTTCACCCTGTCCACGGTCTCGACGATGTTGGCGCCGGCGCGGGTGAAGGCGTACATCACCACCGCCGGCTTGCCGCCGAACCAGGCCGCCTGGTAGGCGTCCTGCTGGCCGTCGTAGACGCTGGCGACGTCGCCCAGCCGCACCACGCGGCCGTTGGACTGGGTGGAGATCGCCAGCTGGGCGAAGTCGGCCGCCTTGGCCACCGAGTCGTTGGCGATGATCGCCATCGTGGTGTTGCCGTCGGACAGGAAGCCGGTGGGCGAGGTGACGTTGGCCGCGCGCACCGCGTTGCGCAGGTCGTCCGGGGTCAGCCCCATCGCGTTGAGCGCGCGCAGGTCCACGTCCACCCGCACCGCCGGGGTGGAGGCGCCGGCGATGTCGACCGAGCTGATCCCGGTGATCTGGCGCAGCCGCTGCGCCAGCAGCGAGTCGGCGACGTTGTACAGCTCGTCGGCCGACTGCGTTTCCGAGGTCAGCGCGATCGCGATCACCGGATCGTCGTTGGGATTGGCCTTCTGGTACATCGGCGTGCCCAACCCGGAGGGCAGGTCGGCCTGGGCGGCGTTGATCGCGGTCTGCACGTCCTGCGCGGCCGAGTCGATGTTGCGGTTGCTCTGGAACACCATGAACACCATGCTGCTGCTCTCCGAGCTGGAGGAGCGCATGCGGTCGATGCCCGGCAGCTGGCCGAGGTGGCGTTCCAGCGGCGCGGTCACGGTCGAGGCCATGGTGCTGGCGTCGGCGCCGGACTGGGTGGCATGGACGAAGATCACCGGGATCTGGATGTTCGGCAGCGCCGCCACGCCCAGCCGCAGGTAGCACATCAGGCCGATGACGAACAGCCCGACCGCCAGCAGGGTGGTGCCGATCGGGCGCTTGATGAAGGGCGCGGAGAGGTTCATGGGGCGGAAACCGTCGGGACCCGGGACCCGGGACCCGGGTCCCGACAGAAGCAGGGAACTGTGCGCCCTTGAGATGGCCCAGGGCCGCTCTCGCGGCGGCGGCTTTTGCTTCTACCCGGGTCCCGTAGCGAGCGCATGCTCATGCCCGCCCCTCCGCGACCGCGCCGCGCAGCGTCGCGCGCCGCGCGCGCCAGGCTTCCAGGCGCGCGGACATGCGCTCCATGTACAGGTAGATCACCGGCGTGGTGTACAGCGTCACCAGCTGCGACAGCAGCAGGCCGCCGACGATGGCGATGCCGAGCGGCCGGCGCAGCTCCGAGCCGATGCCGGTGCCCAGCGCCAGCGGCAGCGCGCCGAGCATCGCCGCGGCGGTGGTCATCATGATCGGGCGGAAGCGCAGCAGGCAGGCGCGGCGGATCGCCTCGTGCGCGCTGGCGCCGGCGCGGCGCGCCTCGATCGCGAAGTCGATCATCATGATCGCGTTCTTCTTGACGATGCCGATCAGCAGCACGATGCCGACGATGCCGTCCACCGACAGGCTCAGTCCGCACAGCATCAGCGCCAGCAGCGCGCCGACCCCGGCCGGCGGCAGCGTGGAGATGATCGTCAGCGGATGGATGTAGCTCTCGTAGAGCACGCCCAGCACGATGTAGATCACCACGATCGAGGCCAGCAGCAGCCACACCACGTCGGTCTGGCTGCCGGTGAACTCGGCGGCCTTGCCGATGAACTGCGCATGCACCTGCGAGGGGATCTGCAGCTGCTCGCGCGCCTGCTCGATCGCCGCCACCGCCTGCGACAGCGAGTAGCCGGGCGCGACGTTGAACGAGACCGTCACCGCCGGCAGCTGCTGCTGGTGGCTGACCACCAGCGGGGTGTTGGTCACCCTGGCCTCGGCCAGCGCCGACAGCGGGATGATGCTGCCGGCGCCGACGGTGATGCCGGTGTTCTGGTTGCCGATGCCGGTGGCGGTGGAGGAGTTGGACGAGGTCACCTGGCCGAAGCTGGTGGCGTTGGTGCCGGTCAGCGCGCCGCTGCCGTTGGAGGCCACCGCCAGCTGGTTCATCAGCGCGGTGCTGGTGCGGAACTCCGGCGCCACCTCCAGCACCACCCGGTACTGGTTGAGCTCGGTGAAGATGGTGGAGATCTGGCGCTGGCCGAACGCGTCGTAGAGCGTGTCGTCGATGGTCTGCATCGGCACGCCGAGCATGCTGGCCTTGTCGCGGTCGATGTCGAGCTCGAGCGCGCGGCCCTGGCTGGCCAGGTTGTTGTCGACGTCGGCCAGCTGCGGCAGCTTGCGCATCGCCTCGGTCATGCGCCCGGCCCACTCGGCCAGCTCGGCGCTGTCCACGTCCGACAGCGAGTACTGGTACTCGGTGGCGGCGACGCGGGTGTCCAGGGTCACGTCCTGCACCGGCTTCAGGTACAGGGCCACGCCGGGGATGTCCTTCACCGCGGCCTGCAGGCGCCGCACCACCTCTTCCAGGCCGTCGCGCTCGCCGCGCTGCTTGAGCACGATCGACAGCTGGCCCTGGTTGATGGTCGGGTTCATGGTGCCGGCGCCGATGAACGCGGCCACGCCGGTCACCGCCGGGTCCTTGCGCAGCGCCTCGGCCACCGCCTGGGTGCGCTTCTCCATCTGCGGGAAGGCCACGTTCTGGTCGGCCTGCACCACGCCGGTGATCAGGCCGGTGTCCTGCTCGGGCAGCAGTCCCTTGGGGATCAGCACGTACAGCAGCACGGTCAGCACCACCGCCCCGACCGCCACGCCCAGGGTCAGCGGCTGGTGCGCCAGCACCCAGTCCAGGGTGCGCTCGTACAGCGCCACGGTGCGCGTCCACAGGTTCGACTTGCCGGCCGCGGCGGCGCGCTCGTGCGCGTCCTCGCCCTCGGGCAGGGCGTCGGGCTTGAGCAGGTAGGCGCACATCATCGGCGTCAGCGTCAGCGACACCAGCATCGAGATCACCACCGCGATCGACAGCACCCAGGCGAACTCGTGGAACAGCCGGCCGGTGACGCCGGGCATCAGCAGCAGCGGCAGGAACACCGCCACCAGCGACACGGTCAGCGACAGCACGGTGAAGCCGATCTGCTTGGCGCCGATCTCCGCCGCTTCCCTGCCGCTCTTGCCCTGCTCGATGTAGCGCACGATGTTCTCGATCATCACGATCGCGTCGTCGACCACGAAGCCGGTGGCCACCACCAGCGCCATCAGCGACAGGTTGTCCAGCGACATCCCGGCGAAGGCCATCACCCCGAAGGTGCCGGCCAGCGACAGCGGCACCGCCACCGAGGGAATGATCGTCGCCCACAGCCGGCGCAGGAACACGAAGATCACCGCCACCACCAGGCCGATGGTCAGGATCAGGGTGAACTTCACCTCGTGCACCGAGGCGCGGATCGTCTCGGTGCGGTCGGAGAACACGTCCAGGTGCACGTCGGCCGGCAGCACCGCGCGCAGCTGCGGCAGGATCGAGCGGATCTGCTCGACGGTCTGCACGATGTTGGCGCCGGGCTGCCGGCGGATCTCCAGCAGCACCGCCGGCTTGCCGTCGGCCCACGCCGCCAGCTGGTCGTTCTCCACCCCGTCCACCACCTGGGCCACGTCCGACAGCCGCACCGGGCGGCCGTTGCTGTAGCTGATGATGGTGTCGCGGTACTGCGCCGCGTCGGTGAGCTGGTCGTTGGTGCCGATCGAGTAGGACTGGGTCTTGCCGTTGAGCGAGCCCTTCGGCGCGCTGACGTTGGTCTGGGTCAGCGCGCTGCGCAGCGACTCCAGGGTCAGGCCCATGTTCGACAGCTGCGCCGGATTGACCTGGATGCGTACCGCCGGGCGCACGTTGCCGGCGATCGAGACCAGGCCCACGCCCGGCACCTGCGACAGGCGCTGGGCCAGGATCGCGTCGGCGTAGCGGTTGATCTCGCGCAGCGGCAGCGTGTCGGAGGTGAGCTTGAGGGTGAGGATCGCCGCGTCGGCCGGGTTCACCCGGTTGTAGACCGGCTGGTAGGGCAGCGACGAGGGCAGGGTGGCCTGGCGGATCGCCGCCTGCACGTCCTGCGCGGCGATGTCGATGTCCCGCTCCATCGAGAACTGCAGGATGATCGTGGACAGGCCCGCCGACGAGTCGGAGGTCATCATGTCCAGCCCGGAGATCTGCCCGAACTGGCGTTCCAGCGGCGTGGTCACCAGCGAGGCCATGGTGCTGGCGTTGGCGCCCGGGTACTGGGTGGTCACGACCAGGCTGGGGGCGTCGATTTCCGGCAGCGCCGAGACCGGCAGCTGGCGGTAGCCGAGGATGCCCAGCAGCAGCACGCCGGCCATCAGCAGCGAGGTGGCGATGGGGCGGCGGATGAAGATCGTCGAAAAGCCCACGGGGGATCCTTGCTGGTTACGTCAGTCGGGACCGGCACCCAGGGTGCCGGCCTGCGGGCGCGGCGGCGGTTCCGGTCAGCGCACGGTGCGCTGCCTGTCGCGTCCGCTCAACAGCTTCTTGATGCCGCCGCCGAACGCGACCAGGCCGATCAGCAGCAGCTTCCAGAACTTGGCCAGCACCAGGCCGATCTTGGCGAACAGGCCGGCCTTGGCGGCCAGGCCGCCGCCGATCAGCGTGGCCAGCCCGTAGCTGGCGATCTTGTCGGTGGACGGGTCGTGGTCGGCGTAGCGCGCGCCGCTGTCGAAGCCGGTCATCGGCAGCAGCTGCTGCATGCCCTCGCGCACCTGGGGCAACTCGGCCATGCCGGCGACGGCGTTGAGGCTGAGGTAGCCCTCGCGGCCGAGCACGCGGATGTCGTAGTTGAGGGTGTTCCGGGAGGCGCCGTCGACGCGCAGCTCCTTGGCCCAGTACAGCTTCTTGCTGGCGCCGTCGTAGCGCGGCGGCACTGCCCAGCCGACCAGGTCGATCGCGTCGTAGCCCTGCTTGCGGCGTTCCTTGCTCTGCTCGGCGGTGTCCTTCTTCATGTTCGCGAGCAGCTCGTCGTAGTCGATCCTGGACGCATCGTCGTCGGAGACGTAGCCGTCGTCGGAGTAGGTGACCACCACCGCCCAGCTGCCGTCCTCGTCGAGCCCCGGGCTGCGCGGGACCACCAGGCCCAGCACGCTGCTGTCCGGCGGGTTGCCCCAGTAGTTCTCCAGCACGCGCCGCGCGTCGGCCTGGTCCAGGTAGCGGAAGCTCGGGTCCAGGTCGAAATGGGCCTTGGCCCGCGGCAGCTCGATATGGCCGTCGCGATAGTGCAGCGAGGCGACGAACTGGCTGGCGCTCGTCCGGGCGCCGGACTCGGCCGAGGCGGTGGACGTGGACAGCACCAATGCAAACGCAGCCAGCAGGCCGCGACCCAACTCCAGTGTCTTCATCAGGATGATTCCCTTCGCTGGCGTCCCCACGCCAAGGCGCGCAGTGTCGCGCAAAGCCCGCTGCGCCGGCAACGGGCCGCTCAGCGCGCCAGCCGCGCCATCGCCTCGGCCAGCCCGTCCGGGGTGAGCGGATACATGCGCTGCTCGACCAGGTTGCGCACCATGCCGATCGAGGGCGTCCAGTCCCAGCGCTCGCGCGGCAGCGGGTTGATCCACGCCAGCTTCGGGAAGCGCCCGGCCAGGCGCTGGAACCAGATCGCGCCGGACTCGGCGTTCCAGTATTCGCTGGCGCCGCCGGCATGGCTGATCTCGTAGGGATGCATCGACGCGTCGCCGACCACGATCAGCCGGTGCTCCGGATGCTGCCGCTGCAGCAGGTCCCAGGTCGGGACGCGGTCGGACGGCAGCCGGCGCGCATGCGTCCACACGTGCTCGTAGAGGAAGTTGTGGAAGTAGTAGTGCTGCAGCCGCTTGAACTCGGAGCGCGCGGCGCCGAACAGCGCCTCGGCCGCCTGCACGTGGTCGTCCATCGAGCCGCCGACGTCCAGCAGCAGGATCACGCTGACCGCGTTGCGTCGCTGCGGGCGCATGCGCACGTCGAGCAGGCCGCCTTCGCGCGCGGTGGCGGCGACGGTGGCGTCCAGGTCGAACTCCTCGGCGGCGCCGCTGCGCGCGAACCTGCGCAGCCGGCGCAGCGCCAGCTTGAGGTTGCGCGGGCCCAGTTCGGCGTCGCCGTCCAGTTCGCGGAACGCGCGCTGCTCCCAGACCTTGGCCGCCATGCGGCCGCGGCTCTCGCCGCCCACGCGCAGGCCGCCGGGATGATGCCCCGAATGGCCGAACGGGCTGGTACCGCCGGTGCCGATCCAGCGGTTGCCGCCTTCGTGGCGGGCGTGCTGCTCGGCCAGGCGCTCGGCGAAGCGGCGCATCAGCTCCTCCAGCGAACCGAGCTGCTGCACCCGCGCCTTGTCGGCCGCGCTCGGCTCGCGGCCGAGCGCGGCGCGCAGCCAGTGTTCCGGGACCACCGCCTGCAGCGCCTCCGGCGGCGCGGCGGCGACCTCTTGGAGGTAGCGGCCGAAGGCGCGGTCGAAGCGGTCGTAGTGGCGCTCGTCCTTGACCAGCGTGGTGCGCGCCAGCGTGTACAGCGCCTGCGGCTCGGGCGCGGCGACGCCGGCCTCGAGCGCGCCGAGCAAGTCCAGCCACTCGCGCGGGGTGACCGGCACGCGCTCGGCGCGCAGGGCATGGAACAGGCGCAGGAACACGGCGCGGCCCCGCTCAGCCGCCGCCGGACCGAGATCGGAAGAGCGTCGTGTA
>DNXT01000268.1:0-4271 GCA_003505795.1 Lysobacteraceae bacterium
CCGTTGAAGCCGAACGGCGAGTAGTTGCTGTACGGAAACACGCCGCTGGTCGAGTTGACGTAGCGGTTGCGGTCCGGATAGGTGTCGAACACGTTGTCGGCGCCGAGGGTCAGGGTCCACTGCTCGGTCGGCTTGTAGCTGGCGGTCAGGTCGACCAGCCACTTGTCGCCGTAGGTCTGGTCGTTGTCCGGATTGGTCGAGTTGCGCACCGTGAAGCTGCCGTAGCGGGTACCGGTCAGGCCGATGTTCCAGTGCTGCGAATGCCAGGTGCCGCCGAGGATCGCCTTGTCCTTCGGGAAGCTGTCCTCGAGCCGCCCGATCTCGTCGCGGGCCACCAGCGCGGTGGTGATGCCCAGGTCGGTCAGCGCGCTCGGCGAGGCGTCGAGCCGGGTGACCTCGGTCTTGTTGTAGCTGTAGCTGGCACTCAGCTCCAGCGCGCTGGAGGCGAACGGGATGCTGTAGGTGCTGACCACGTCGACGCCGCGGGTGCGGGTATCGGCGGCATTGGTGAAGTAGCGGAACGAGGTGACCTGGTCCAGCCCGAGCCCGGCCAGCAGGGCGTTGGCGGCGTCGTTGGTGGCGATGTTGGACGACAGCAGGATGCGGTCGTCGATCTTGATCTGGTAGGCATCGACGGTCAGCGACAGCCGTTCGGCCGGTTGCAGCACCAGGCCCAGGCTGTAGGACGTGGAGGTCTCGGCCTGCAGCGGCTTGGAGCCCAGCGCCTGCGCCGCCGCGCTGTTGGCCGGGAACGTGCCGCTCTGGTAGAAGACGTTGTTGCTGATGATGCTGGAGATGGCCTGGTAGCTCTGCTGGGCCAGCGAGGGCGCGCGGAAGCCGTTGGACACGGTGGCGCGCAGCGCCACCGTGTCGGTGAACGCATAGCGTGCCGACAGCTTGCCCGAGGTCTTGTCGCCGAAGTCCGAGTAGTCCTCGTAGCGGCCGGTCAGGCCCGCGGAGAACTTGTCGGTGAAATCGGCTTCCAGGCCGGCGTATACCGCGTAGTCGTGGCGATCGGCGTGCACCGCGTTGGCCGCGGTGAAGCCGGGGAAGCCCTGCGCGCCGCTGCCGGTGTAGGAGCTGGGGTCGCCCGGCGACTGGTTCCACTTCTCCTCGCGGTACTCGGCGCCGAAGGACAGCGTCACCGGATAGGCCAGGCCCCAGTCCAGCGCCTGGGTGAAGTCGGCGTTGAGGATGTTCTGGGTGTACTCCAGCGCGCCGTCGTGGAAGCGGGTCGGGCTGTCGAGGCCGAGCGAATAGTTGATCGAGTTGCCGGTGGCGTAGTCGATCTTGTTGTAGCCGTAGTTGTAGCTCACGTCCCAGGCGAAGCCGCCGTCGCTGGCGCCCTTCAGGCCGGCGATCAGCGAACGGTCCTTGGAGTACTGGTTGATCTCCGGCACGTAGCCGTCCGGGTAGTACTGCGCCAGCAGGTCGGTCTGGCTGCTGTGGTTCCTGGAGCGGTAGAACGCGAACGAGGTGATGTCGCGGTTGCTGGCGATCGCGGTCGCGTAGCCGCTGACCCGGTCGCTGAAGTCGAAGCTGCCGTTGGCCGAGACCGCGGTGGCGTCGACGTCGGGATCGCCGATGATGAAGGTCTTCTCGCCGACCGCCGGGTAGTTGCCGGTGTTCGGGGCGGTGCCGGCGTAGGGGCCGGAACGGTTGGTGCGGTCCTGGCTGCCGAACTGGGTGGCCAGGTTGATGCGGCCGCGGCCATCGGCGAACTGGATGCCGGTGTCGCCGGAGAACTGGTACTGCTCGCCGTCGCCGGCCGAGTACTGGCCATAGTTCACCGCCAGGCTGCCGCCCTTGCCCGCGCCCTTGAGCACGATGTTGACCACGCCGGCGATGGCGTCGGAGCCGTACTGGGCGGAGGCGCCGTCGCGCAGCACCTCGACGCGTTCGATCGCCGAGATCGGGATGGTGTTGAGGTCCACCGCCGAGGAGCCGCGGCCGATGCTGCCGTTGAGGTTGATCGCCGCCGAGGTGTGGTAGCGCTTGCCGTTGACCAGCACCAGCACCTGGTCCGGCGACAGGCCGCGCAGCTGCGCCGGGCGCACGCCGCTGGTGCCGTCGACCAGCGCCGGGCGCGGGAAGTTCAGCGAGGGCAGCGCGCGCGAGAGCGCGGTGGCCAGCTCCGAGGTGCCGGTGGAGGTGAGGGTTTCCGGCGAGATCACGTCGATCGGCGACTGCGATTCGGCGACGGTGCGGTCGCTGACGCGGGTGCCGGTGACGATCACCGTGTCGAGCGTGTTCGGGGTGGCCGACGTCTCGCTCTGGGCGAAGGCGGGGGCGAGCGGCAGGCCGAGCGCCAGGGCGATGGCGGCGGCGAGCTGGGTGGACGTACGGTTCATCGGCAACGGCTCCGGTCGGGGGAGAGGACGCACCGCAGTGGCCTTCCTTACCCCGTCATGGGCGTTCCGGTTCCGACTGCGCCGCGTCTGGAAACAACGCGATTGCGATGACTGGCAGGACCTGTTTCGCTTGAAAACGCAATCCGGTCAGTCACTTGGTTGTTTGCAGCCGGCCCGCGGAGCGGCCTTGGACGATTCCGCGGCGCCTGCAACGGTGTCAAGTATTCGTTAACGCTAGAATGGCGTCGCAGGAATGCTGCTCATCTGCTCATTCCTTTTCGTTATTTCGGAACGGCCCCATGATTTCCCTGCGTAATTTCGCCATGCGCCGCGGCGAGCGGCTGCTGTTGTCCAACGTCGACCTGACCATGCACGCCGGCTACCGGGTCGGCGTGGTCGGCCGCAACGGTACCGGCAAGTCCAGCCTGTTCGCGGCGATCCGCGGCGAGCTGGAATCGGACAAGGGCGACGTCGAACTGCCCGGCAAGGTGCGCATCGCCAGCGTCGCCCAGGAAACGCCGATGCTGCCGGACCCGGCGATCGAGTTCGTGCTCGGCGGCGACGACGTGCTGGCCGGAGTGCTGCGCGCCGAGGCCGAGGCCAGTGCGCGCGAGGACTGGGAGGCGGTCGCCGACGCGCACCAGAAGCTGGCCGAGCTCAACGGCTACGACGCCGAGGCGCGTGCCGGCAAGCTGCTGCATGGCCTGGGCTTCGCGGCCGAGACCCACCACAAGCCGGTGTCCTCGTTCTCCGGCGGCTGGCGCGTGCGGCTGAACCTGGCGCGCGCGCTGATGATGCCCAGCGACCTGCTGCTGCTCGACGAACCGACCAACCACCTCGACCTCGACGCGGTGTTCTGGCTGGAGCAGTGGCTGCTCAAGTACCCGGGCACGCTGCTGCTGATCTCGCACGACCGCGAGTTCCTCGACAACGTCGCCACCCACACCCTGCACCTGCACGGCGGCAACGCCAAGCTGTACGCCGGCGGCTACACCGACTTCGAGCGCCAGCGCACCGAGCACCTGCGCCAGCAGCAGATCGCGCACGACAAGGCCGAGGCCGAGCGCGCCCACCTGCAGTCGTTCATCGACCGCTTCAAGGCGCAGGCGAGCAAGGCCAGCCAGGCGCAGAGCCGGATCAAGCGCCTGGCCAAGATGGCCGGCACCGAGGCGGTGCGCGCCGAACGCGAGTTCCACATCCAGTTCGCGCCACCGGCCAGGCTGCCGCATTCGCTGATCCGGCTGAACCACGTCGATTGCGGCTACGCCGCCGGGGATTCGGAGAAACGCGCTCTCGCGAATCCCCGATCCCCGATCCCCAATCCCGTCGTCGTGCTCCACGACGTCGGCTTCGGCCTGGAGGCCGGCGACCGGATCGGCCTGCTCGGTCCCAACGGCGCCGGCAAGTCCACGCTGGTCAAGACCCTGGTCGGCGAACTGGCGCCGCTGGCCGGCGAGCGCAGCGCGCACCCGGACCTGCGCATCGGCTACTTCGCCCAGCACACGGTGGAGTCGCTGCACGAGGGCCAGTCGCCGATCGACCATTTCCGCGAGATCGCGCCGGATGCCTCGATCCAGTCGTTCCGCGACTTCCTCGGCAAGTGGAATTTCCCCGGCGACCGCGCGTTCGAGGTGGTGGACGGCTTCTCCGGCGGCGAGCGCGCGCGCCTGGCGCTGGCGTTGCTCGCCTGGCAGCAGCCGAACGTGCTGCTGCTCGACGAACCCACCAACCACCTCGACCTGGAGATGCGCGAGGCGCTGGCCGAGGCCTTGAGCGACTTCGAGGGCGCGATCGTGATGGTCAGCCACGACCGCCACCTGATCGGCCTGGTCTGCGACACCTTCTGGCGGGTGGCCGACGGCGTCGTCGAACCCTTTGCCGGCGACCTGGACGAATACGCCGCCTGGCTGCGCTCGCGGC
>DNXT01000268.1:4490-4631 GCA_003505795.1 Lysobacteraceae bacterium
CCGCCTGGCTGCGCTCGCGGCCGGCGGCGCAGGGTACCAAGCAGAAGATGGCCGAGGCCGCGCCGGTCCCGCCGCCGCCGACCCCGCCGCTGCCGGCGAGGAAGCCGGCCAACCCGCACAAGCTGGCCGAGGCCGAGAAGC
>DNXT01000395.1 GCA_003505795.1 Lysobacteraceae bacterium
CAGGGGCGCCTGCACTTCGGCGCCGGCCAGCGCCTGGCCGACTTCGTCGAACGCTGCACCGCGCTGCCGGGCATCGGTGCGTGGACCGCGCAGTACATCGCGATGCGCGCGCTGGCCCAGCCCGATGCCTTCCCCGCCGGCGACCTGATCCTGCAGCAGGTGCTGGGAACCCCCGACCGCCTGAGCGAGCGCGCCACCGAAGCCCGCTCGCAGGCGTGGCGCCCCTGGCGCAGCTACGCCGTGCTGCACCTGTGGCACCTCGCCGCCGACCGCAAGGAGAACCGCTGATGATCCCGCTCTACTACGACGCCTTCGAATCGCCGATCGGCACCCTGACCGCCGCCACCGACGCCGACGGCAGCCTGCGCCACGTGCTGTTCGCGCAGAACCGGCATCCGGCCCGCGGACGCGAGCACTGGCACCGCGATCCGGCGCCGGTGGCCGAGGCGCGCCGGCAGCTGCTCGAATACCTGCATGGCGAACGCACCGCGTTCGACCTGCCGCTGGCGCCGGACGGCACCGAATTCCAGCTGCAGGTCTGGCGGACCCTCGCGCAGATCCCGTTCGGCGCGACCTGGAGCTACGCGCAGCTGGCGCAACGCATCGGCCGTCCCAGCGCCACCCGCGCCGTCGGCGCCGCCAACGGCCGCAACCCGCTGCCGATCGTGCTGCCGTGCCATCGCGTCATCGACAGCGACGGCACCCTGACCGGCTTCGGCGGCGGCCTGCCGACCAAGCTCGCGCTGCTGCGGCTGGAGGGCGTCCGGACCGCGCCCTCGCCGCGCAAGGCCGACCTGTTCGCGCAGGCCTGATCCGCCTCCTGTGGGAAGGGTTTCGGCCGAAACCCTCCCACAACGTATCTACAGGACAACGGGCGCCACACGGCCTGTCTTCGTCGAGTCATCGTCACCACCTAGAATAGCGCGATGATCCGCAAGCCCTTCCTGTCCGCGGCCATCGCCGCGCTGCTGCTCGCCGCCTGTTCCACCGCCCCCGCGCCGTCGTCCCAGGCCTCCGCCGCCCACGCCAAGCTGTTGCTGGTCTCGATCGACGGCCTGCGCGCCGACGTGCTGGACCGCGCCCTGGCACCGAACCTGTCGCGCATCGCCGCGCAGGGCGTGCGCGCGCAATGGATGAATCCGTCGTATCCGTCGCTGACGTTCCCGAACCACTACTCGATCGTCACCGGCCTGCGCCCGGACCACCACGGCATCGTGCACAACAGCATGAGCGACGACGCATTGGGAACGTTCCGCCTGAGCGACCGCGAGGCGGTCGGCGATGCGCGCTGGTGGGCCGGACGGCCGATCTGGGTGGGCGCCGAGAAGGCCGGCATCCGCAGCGCCACCTGGGCCTGGCCGGGCAGCGAGGCGGCGATCCAGGGCGTGCGCCCCAGCCGCTGGCAACGGTTCGACGGCTCGATCCCGCCGGACGCGCGCGTGGACACCGTGCTCGGCTGGCTCGCCGAGACCGGCCCCGATGCGCCGCGCCTGCTCACCCTGTACTTCGACCAGGTCGACCACGCCGGCCACGACCACGGACCGGCGTCGCCGCAGTATGCCGCCGCGGTACGCCAGGTGGACGCGGCGATCGGCCGGCTCCTGGACGGCATGGAACGCCAGCGCGCCGTCGCCAGCACCGACATCGTCGTGGTGTCCGACCACGGCATGGCGGAAGTGGCGGCCGACCATGTGGTCGCGGTCGAGGACATGGTGCCCGTGGACGAGGCCAAGGTGGTTTCGATCGGGCAGTCGATCGGCATCGAGCCGCTGCCCGGGCAGCAGGCGCGCGCCGAGGCCCGCCTGCTCGGCGCGCACGAGCGCTACGACTGCTGGCGCAAGGCGGAACTGCCGACGCGCTGGCACTACGGCAGCAACCCGCGCGTGCCGCCGATCGTCTGCCAGATGCACGAGGGCTGGGATGCGCTGCCGGCCGAACGCCTGGCGGAACGACGCCGCGGCGGCACCCGCGGATCGCACGGCTACGACCCGGCACTGCCGTCGATGCGCGCGGTGTTCCTCGCGCAGGGACCCAGCTTCGCCCGCGGCAGGACCGTTCCCGCGATCGACAACGTGGACGTGTATCCGCTGCTGGCCCGGCTGCTGGGCATCGACGCCGCCGCCAACGACGGCGACGCCGCTGCGCTGCTGCCGGCGCTGCGCGACGCCGGGGACTTCGGCCGGTAACGGCGGCGCGGGCACGCGCACGGGCCGGAAAAAAAATGCGCATCGGAATTTCCGCGATCGCGCCGATAGCCGTGTTGGCTAACCTGGGTAGCGCCGGCCGGCAAGCATCGCGCCGCGCGCGTGGATGCCCGGCACATGCTGCCCGGCCGCCTGCCCAGGCTCCGCGGGCCGACTCGACGACGACTTCGTCGCCCGTTGCGGCGTCAGCGCGCAACGATCCGGGGAGGGAACGGCAAGCGTCGCATCAGGCCGGAACGGCGTGCTTCATGACGTGCGCGCTCACCACGAAGCGTGCAGCCGGGCCTCCGCCCGGGATCCAGCTCGATCTCCCAACCATGCGCACGGCAGATCTCCATGCAGGCATAACGAGGCGAAGGCACGCGTTCGCGAACGTGCTCGACCTCCTCGTCCAGTTCCGAGCGCAGCAACGCGCCGGTCGAGCGCGGCCGGGCCAAGTCGACATCATCGCCCCGGCGCCGCCGGCGGCCCGCAGCATCGCCGTCATGCACGCCAGCAATCCGGCCGGTCGGGCTACGCGGAAGGATCGGCGTTGCGCAGGGCAAAACCCAGATTGCGGATGTTCACCACCGACAGGTCCGAACCAACCGCTTGCAGCTTGCGCCGCAGCCGGTGCAAGGCGACATCCAGCGCGTTGGGGGTGACGGCCTCGCCCACGCCCCAGGCCGCGTCCTCCAGCACGCGGCGCCTTACCACGTCCCCGGCTGCATTTACCAGGCAGATCATGATCTGCAACTCGGCCGTCGCCAGACTCACGCGCTCGTCGCCGCAGATCAGGGCGGCGCTCTCGGGAAGCACGATCAATTCGCCATGCGCCAGTTGCTGCTCGCGCAGATCGGGCGGGCGCCGCATCAGCGCACGCACGCGTGCGGCCAGCTCTTCCATCGCGAACGGCTTGGGCAGGTAGTCGTCGGCGCCGGCCTCCAGTCCCGCCACCCGATCATGCAGGGCATCGCGTGCGGTCAGCATCAGACACGGCAGCGGCAGGCCGGCCGCCCGCAGTCGGCGCACCAGATCCAGGCCATCGCCGTCGGACAATCCACGATCGACGATGGCCAGGGCATAGCTGCCCCTGAGCAGGCCATGCCACGCCGCGGCCTGCGTGGGGAACACGTCGACCGCGATACCGGCCGCCGCCAATCCCCGCTGCACCAGATCCGCCATGCGCTCGTGATCCTCGATCAGGGCGATGCGGTGGGAAAGACGGCTGGCGACTTCCGGCATGGCGGGGGCTGGCGGACGGATCAGAAGCTGCGCGCGAAGCCGATGCTCAGGCGCGCCGCACCGCTGGTGTCCGGCTCGAGCAGCGGGCTGTCGCTGATTTCGTTGGGGAGGAATTCGTACTTCACCGAGCCCACGATGCGCCATTTCCGGCCGAGCGGGCGCGAGAAACCCACGCTCACCTCCGGCACCACGGCCGACCCCGGCCGGTAGGCGGTCACGCCGCGCGCCACCTCCTCGTCGAGGATGCCGTAGTAGTAGTCGGCCAGGTCCTTCGACATCCAGGTCACGCCGGCTCCGGGCACGATCGTGGTCCGGCCCCAGTGCAGGGCGTAGCCGTAGTCGAGCGAGAGCTCGTAGCCACCGCTGGCATCGGTCACGTCGGCGAGCGCCTCGATCTTCAATTCGCCGGCACGGCCACGCCAGCTCGCTGCCAGACCGGCGTCGAGCCCGTCGTCCCGGTCTTCCAGCAGATCGGCGTCCAGGCCGTTGGCGAGCAATTCGCGACGACCCAGGTCCTCGATGTCGAAGCCATCGAAGCGACCGGACAGGACGGCATCGAGCGCAAACGTATCGCCCTTGACCAGATGCACGCCACCGGACAGGCCACGCCAGAAGAAGCGGTCGCCCTCGTAGGTGACCAGGGGCAGTGGGCGGACATTGGTGCCTTCGCCGGCATACGGGCTGTCCTTGATGCGCGCGGCGACGCCGAGGCTCCAACGGTCGTCGTCGGATTTCGTCTTGGAGAGCAGGTCGGTGCCGCTGGACTGGGCCAGGGCCAGCGAAGGAGACAGCAGGGAAGCTATAAGGGCATAGCGCAGCATGGTTCGATGAACCTCCGGGGGATGACGCGACGGAGTATCGATGGCGCCGACTTACACGCGACTTACGGCCCACGGTAAGTCGCATGTAATTCGGGACACACCAAGATCACCGTTTCGCGCCGGGCCGGACGTCGCCGCCCGCACTGTCTCCTGAGGACCCCGCTGCATGGCCCCGCTTTGCCTTCGTCCACCGCGCCTGCCTCCCTTCCCCCGATTAGGCCCAGCACGGCGTTGCTCGGGCAACGGCTCGTTGCGCTTTACCGTGCTCGTTGCCGCCCTGAGCGTGGCCGTGGCGGTGGCGACCACGCTGGCGCTCGTGCGTCCTGCAGCCTCCGCCGCCCCTTCCTCCACGGCGCCCGGCCCGGCCGCGATGACGATCACCACGGCGCAGGCACAGGCACGTACCTGGCCGGAGCGCCTCACCGTGGCCGGCGCCATCGCGCCCTGGCACGAATCGGTGCTGGGTTCGCCCAGCGACGGCCTGCGCCTGGCGAGCGTGGAGGCGGTGGTCGGTCAGGTCGTGCGCCACGGCCAGGTATTGGCCCGCTTCGACGACGCGCTGCTGCGCGCCGACGCCGCACGCCTGGAGGCATTGCTGGCGCAGGCGCAGGCGCAAGCCGAGGAATCCGAAGCCAATGCGCAGCGCGCATTGCACCTGCGGCCCAGCGGTGCGATCAGCGAGCAATCGATCCTGCAGGCCACCACCCGCGCGCGTACCGACGCCGCGGCGGTACGTTCGGCGCGCGCCGCATTGCAAGCCCGGCGGGTGGAGATCGCGCAAGCGGTGCTGCGTGCGCCCGACGACGGCGTGATCAGCGAACGCACTGCCAGCCTGGGCGCGGTGCCCGCCAGCGGGGAACCGTTGTTCCGCCTGATCCGGCAGCAACGCCTGGAATGGCGCGGCGAGTTGACTGCCGGGCAACTGGGCCGGGTCCGGCCAGGGCAGACGGTCGTGCTGCACCTGCCCGATGGCCGCGACGCGCGCGCCACGGTGCGCCAGCTCGCCCCCGGCCTGGCGGATCGCTCGCGCCTGGGATGGGCGTACGCCGATCTGCTGCCGGGCAGTTCCGCCAGCGCCGGCATGTATGCCGAGGGAACGATCGAACAGACGCTGACGCCAGCGCTGGTCGTGCCGGCCGCATCGGTGGTCGTGCGCGACGGGCGAAGCCTGGTGTTCGAGGTCGACGCGACTGATCGCCCGGGCCAGGTCATCGCGCGCGAGGTCCGCACCGGGCGGCGCCAGGACACGGAAGTGGAAATCGTCTCCGGCCTGGCCGAGGGCACGCGCGTGGCGGTCAGCGGCGCCGGCTTGCTGGCCGACGGCGACCGCGTCGACATCGCCGGGTCGCCCGCGCTTGCCAGCAACGCCAGTGCGCTGCAGCCGGAGCCGGCGTTCCGATGAATTTCGCGACCTGGTCGATCCGCAATCCCACCCCGGTGGTGCTGCTGTTCGTACTGCTGGCCGTGGCCGGCGCAGTCGGCTTCCACCATCTGCCGATCCAGAACCTGCCCGAAATCGAGCTGCCCACCGTCAACGTGGCCCTGTCCCGCCCCGGCGTGGCCGCAGCCCAGTTGGAGACCGACGTCGCGCGGCCGGCGGAGGACGCCATCGCCAGCGTGGTGGGCCTGCGCCACCTGCGCACGCAGATCGCCACCGGTACGGTCTGGGTATCGGCCGAGTTCGAAATCGGCAAGCCGCTCTCGGTGGCGCTGAACGAGGTCAAGGAAGCGGTCGATCGCGCGCGCGCGGACCTGCCCCAGGACTTGCTGCCGCCGGCGATCAGCGCCGACATCGTGGGTGGCGCGCCGATCCTCACCTATGCGGTGGCCTCTTCCCGGATGGATGAGCAGGCCCTGTCCTGGTTCGTCGACGACGCGGTGGACCGGGCGCTGCGCGCGCTGCCGGGCGTCGGGCGCCTCCAGCGCCTGGGCGGACTGGATCGCGAAGTGCGCGTCGAACTCGATCCGGTACGCCTGGCGGCACTGGACGTCACCGCCGTGGAGATCAGCGAGGCGCTGCGCCGCGTGCAGGGCGAGGCCTCCGGCGGGC
>DNXT01000276.1 GCA_003505795.1 Lysobacteraceae bacterium
ACGACGGGAATTTTTCGACGCAGCATCCTGCCGCGGCGAAAAACGGCGTGCATCCATGCGCGCCGCCCTCCGGGTTTTACCCGCCGTCTCCGCCGCTGCGGAAGGGAACCGGAAGATCAAGAGCGAAGCGACGGCAAAATCACGGGCAACAACAAAAGCAACAACACTCGCACCGCGGTTGGACGGCTGCACCGCCACCGGCGTGTCCCGGCACCCCGCGCGCGCCTACAATGCGGCGATGAACGAACACGCCGATGCCAGCCACCTGGTCCACGGTCGCCGCCAACGCCCCGACGGGCCGGCGCCGGTGGATGTCCTTTCCGTGCAGTCGCAGCTGGTCTACGGCCATGCCGGCAACAGCGCGGCGGTGCCGCCGCTGCGCGCGCTGGGCGTGCGCGTGGCCGAGATCCCCACCACGCTGCTCAGCAATGCGCCGTTCTACTCCACCCTGCGCGGGCGCATCCTGCCGGCCGACTGGTTCGCCGACCTGCTGCTCGGCGCGACCGAGCGCGGCCTGCCGCAGCGAGCGCGCATTCTGGTGTCCGGCTACTTCGGCAGCCTCGCCAACGGCATCGCCTTCGCCGACTGGCTGGAACGGACGCGGCCTTCGGCCCCGCAACTGCGCTATTGCCTGGATCCGGTGATCGGCGACACCCATACCGGTCCCTATGTCGAGCCGGGGCTGGAGGCGGTGTTCGCCGAACGGCTGCTGCCGCAGGCGTGGCTGGTGACGCCCAATGCCTTCGAGCTGGGCCGGCTCACCGGCCTGCCGAGCCTGGGCCAGGACGAGGCGATCGTGGCGGCGCGCGTGCTGCTCGATCGCGGGCCGGAATGGGTGCTGGCGCACAGCGTCGCCGGCGCCCAGGGCGAACTGGTGACGTTGGCGGTGGGGCGCGAGGCGATCTACCGCTGGTCCTCGCCGCACCTGCCGGTGGACGTGGCCGGAACCGGCGACGTGCTGATGTCGCTGCTGGTCGGCTTCCTGTTGCGCGGCGAGCGTTTCGAGGATGCAGTCGGCCGCGCGATCGCCGGCGTGCATGCGGCGCTGGAAGCCACGCTCGCCGCCGGCTACGAGGAATTGGACGTACTCGCCGCCGCGCCGGCGGCGCTGTCGGTGCCCGGGCGATTCCCGCCGGAGCGCATCGGGTGACCTCGCCGGTGATCGGCATCGTCGGCAGCGCCGGCGCGTACGGCCGCTGGCTGCAGCGCTTCCTGCAGGAGCGGATGGGGTTGCGGGTGATCGGCCACGACCCGGCCGATCCGGACTCGCTGGACGAGGCCGCGCTGGTCGCGCAGGCCGACGTGCTGGTGTTCTCCGCGCCGATCCGCCAGACCGAGTCGCTGATCCGGCGCTACGTGGCGCTGGCTGCCGGCAGCGAGCGCGGCAAGCTGTGGCTGGACATCACCTCGATCAAGCAGGCGCCGGTCGCGGCCATGCTGGAGTCGCAGGCCGAGGTGGTCGGCCTGCATCCGATGACCGCGCCGCCCAAGTCGCCCACGCTCAAGGGCCGCGTGGTGGTGGTGTGCGAGGGCCGCCTGGAGCGCTGGCGGCCGTGGCTGCGGACGCTGTGCGAGGCGCTGGAGGCGCAGTACGTGCAGGCCAGCCCGGAACACCACGACCGGGTGATGGCGCTGGTGCAGGCGATGGTGCACGCCACCCACCTGGCCCAGGCGGGCGTGCTCGGCGACTACGCGCCGCTGCTCGGCGAGCTGCAGGCGCTGATGCCGTACCGCTCGGCCTCCTTCGAACTGGATACCGCGGTCATCGCGCGCATCCTGTCGCTCAATCCGGCGATCTACGAGGACATCCAGTTCGGCAATCCGTACGCGGGCGAGATGCTCGACCGGCTGCTCGCCCAGCTGGGCGAACTGCGCGCGCTGGTGAAGCAGGGCGACGACGCCGCGCGCGCGCGCTTCCGCGAGAAGTTCCTGCTCGGCAATCGGCAGGCGCTGGGCGGAACGGCGCTCGCGCAGGGCAACTACAGCTACGAACGCGTCGGCTACCTGCTGGCCGACCTCACCGAGGAGCTGGCGCTGAGCGTCTACCTGCCGGAGGACCGGGCCGGCTCGCTGCGCGTGCTGCTGCACGTGTTCGAACGCCACGGGGTCAACCTGGCCTCGATCCACTCGTCGCGGACCCCGGCCGGCGAGCTGCACTTCCGGATCGGCTTCGATCCGGGCAGCGAACCGGCGGCGCTGGCGCGCGCCGCCGAAGAGATCGACCGGGCCGGCATCGGCCGGGTGCTGCCGCGCTGAGTCCGCAGGCGCTGTCTCCTGCAAGAGCGGCTTCGGTTCCGGCGGACTGCAGGGATTCCTGCGGGAGGGGCTGCAGTCCCCGGCAGCGGGCCGGGAAAGGCGGTCGGGACTGAAGTCCCTCCTGCGAGGCAACACGATCGGAAAGGCCGCTCCGGGCCGCCCCGGCAGGAGGCGGGCTTTCATCCACAGCCACTGTGGATGAACCCTGCACAAGGATGTGGATAACCCCGTGCATGCCTTGGCGGACGGGCCTCCACTTCTATCTGGTCAAATAATCGCCAGCCGCGTCAGGCGGCCGAGAGCCTGAGTTCGCCGCCGGTGGTGGTGTACTGCTGGCCATCGCGGACCAGATGGCGGCCGTCGGCCAGTTCGTAGCGCGGCGCGTCGTGGCCGGAAGCGGCCGGACTGCGTTGTTCGTCGCGGAACTCGATGATGACGTAGGTTTCGCCATCGGCACCGATGGCGGGGAACTGCCGGAAAGACATTGCGCACCTCCTCTGATGATCGGGGCCGGCCTGCGCCGGCACGCCCGAGGATGCGCAGCACGACGTTACGGGCGCGTGCTCACTCGATGAATTGCAGCTTCGCCAGGTCGGCGTACAGCCCGCCCTGCGCGATCAGTTCGGCATGGCTGCCCTGGGCGACGATGCGGCCATGGTCCATCACCACGATGCGGTCGGCCTTGAGCACGGTCGCCAGCCGGTGCGCGATGACCAGCGTGGTGCGGCCGGCCATCAGCCGCTCCAGCGCCTGCTGCACCGCACGCTCGCTCTGCGCATCGAGCGCGCTGGTGGCCTCGTCGAGCAGCAGGATCGGCGCATCCTTGAGCAGCGCCCGCGCGATCGCGATGCGCTGCTGCTGGCCGCCGGACAG
>DNXT01000061.1 GCA_003505795.1 Lysobacteraceae bacterium
ACACGACGCTCTTCCGATCTGCCTGGTTGCGGGCCACGTCGAGGCTGGAGCGGGCGGCCTCGGCCTGGCCCAGCGCGGCCTTGTAGGCGGCGGTCTGGCTGTCGAACGCCGAACGGCTCACCAGCTGCTGCTCGACCAGCTTGGCGTAGCGCGCCTGATCGTCGCGGGCGCGGACCAGGTCGGCCTGGGCCGCGGCGTACTGCGCCTGCGCCGACTGCGCCTGCAGCGCCAGATCCGCGGGGTCGAGTTCGGCCAGCACCTGGCCCTTGGCCACCCGCTGCCCGGCATCGACGAGCCGGCGCAGCAGGTTGCCGCCCACCCGGAACGCCAGTTCGCTCTCCTCGCGCGCATGCACCTCGCCGGGATAGGTCGCCAGGCCGCGGCTGCCCAGCGGCTGCGGCTGCACCACCAGCACGGTCGGCGCAGGAGGCGGCGGTACCTCCTTGCCGCCGCAGCCGGCCAGCAGCGCGACGATCAGACCAACGCTAATCCATGAAGCCGTACGCAGACGCATCTGGGCGATTCCGTAGCAGGGAATGAATAGTGAACCTGTCGGTATAGTATAAATATAGAACCGAATGGTCTAGTATTGAGCGATGTCCAGTTCGATTTCCTCTTCTCCTGCCAAGGCCAAGAGCAACGGCCCCGGGCGCCCCAAGGACCTCGGCAAGCGCGCTGCCATCCTCGGTGCGGCCAAGGCCCTGTTCATCGAGCAGGGCTACGCGGGGGTGAGCATGGACGGCATCGCCGCGCAGGCCGGCGTCTCCAAGCTGACCGTCTACAGCCACTTCGGCGACAAGGAGACGCTGTTCACCGAGGCGATCCGCGCGCTCTGCCAGCAGATGATGCCGGACGACCTGTTCGAGCATGAGCCCAAGGGGTCGCTGCGCGAGCAATTGCTGGAGATCGGCCGGGCCTTCTTCGCGATGATCAGCAGCGATGCGGCGATCGCCACACAGCGCATGATGCTGACCCCGGGCACCGGCGACGACCATGTGCGCGAGATGTTCTGGAACGCCGGCCCCAAGCGTACCCAGCAGGCGCTGGCCGACTTCCTGCAGGCCCGGGTGGCCCGGCGCGAGCTGGATATCCCCGACCTGCCGCTGGCGGCCTCGCAGTTCTTCTGCCTGCTCAAGGGCGAGCTGCATCCGGCGATGATGTGCGGGCTCAAGCGCGCGCCCAGCGCGGCCGACATCGAGGCCCACGTCCGGGCCGGCGTGGAGTTCTTCCTGCGGGCCTATGGCGCGCGCTGAGGGCCGCCGCCCGGTCGGTGGTCGCGGTGACTTCCGGCACTGCGCGCCACCGGGCCGCCCGGCGATGCTACGGATCGCGCCACCGGCGCCCGGCACCGGTAAAATGCCTGCCCCACCGCGTTGGATTACCGCACCATGACGATCGATTATTCCCAGGCCCGCGAAACGATGGTCGAGCAGCAGATACGCCCATGGGACGTGCTGGACCTGCGCGTGCTCGACGTGCTGGCGCGGCTGCCGCGCGAGGCCTTCGTGCCGGACGCCTACAAGGCGCTGGCCTACGCCGACCTGGAGATCCCGCTGTCCGGCGGCCAGAAGATGATGAAGCCGGTCGTCGAGGGCCGCATGCTGCAGGCGCTGGAGCTGCAGCCCGGCGAAGACGTACTGGAGATCGGCAGCGGCAGCGGCTTCGCCAGCGCCTGCCTGGGTGCGCTGGCGCGCGAAGTGGTCAGCCTGGAAATCGACCCGGCGCTGGCCGCCGGCGCGCGTGCCAACCTGGATGCCGCCGGCCTCGGCAGCAACGTCCGCATCGAGACCGCCGACGCGTTCTCGTGGCAGAGCGAGCGCCGCTTCGACGCCATCTGCGTGACCGCGGCCGCCGACGTGCTGCCGCTGCAGTTCCTGCAATGGCTGCGTCCCAATGGCCGTCTTTTCATCGTCCGCGGTCACGAACCGGTGATGGAAGCCGTCCTGGTCCATGCCGACGTCAACGGCCCGCGCATCGAATCGTTGTTCGAGACCGACCTGGCCTACCTCGCCGGCGCGGCGCCGAAACCCCAGTTCCAATTCTGATCCCAAGGAAGCCCCATGATTCGCCGATCCCTCGTCCTGGCGCTGGCCGCCGCCCTGTCTCCGATGGCCGCGCAGGCCACCGATCTGCTGCAGGTCTACGAAATGGCCCGCAACGGCGACCCGCAGCTGGCATCGGCGGAATCCACCCGGCTGTATGACAAGGAAGGCCAGGTCCAGGCGCGTGCCGCGCTGCTGCCGCAGCTCGACGGCACCGCGTCGCTGACCCGCACCAAGTCCAAGTACGACCAGCCGGTCGGCACGGTCGACTCGCGCAGCCGCCGCTACTCGGTGGACGGCACCCAGACGCTGTTCAACTGGAGCCAGTTCTCCAACCTGCGCGCGCAGCGGGACATCAGCAAGGCCGCCGACTTCACCCTCGAGTCGGCCAACGACGACCTGATCGTGCGCACCGCGGCGGCCTACTTCAACGTGCTGGTGGCGATCGAGTCGCTGACCGCCGCCGAGACCAACGAGGCCGCGGCCAAGAAGCAGTTCGACTACGCCGACAAGCGCCTGGAAGTGGGCCTGGCGCCGATCACCGACATGCACGAGGCGCGCGCCGAGTACGACCAGGCGCGCGCGGACACGATCACCGCGCGCAACACGCTCAAGGACTACTACCAGGCGCTGACCGAACTGACCGGCCAGCCGGTCACCGGGCTGCGCTCGCTGCCGGAGGACTTCCGCCCGGAAGTGCCGGCCAACTACTCGGACATCGACCAGCTGGTGGCCACCGCGGTGAGCGAGAACCCGGCCCTGAAGGCGCAGCAGCTGAAGGTCAGCGCCGCCGAGTCCAGCGTCTCCGCCGCGCGCGGCGGCCACTACCCGACCCTCACCCTCGGCGGCAGCTGGGGCAAGACCGCGACCTGGGGCGACAGCACCGGCAGCGGCGGGCTGACCCCGGACCACACCGATTCGATCGGCCTGACCCTGTCGGTGCCGATCTTCTCCGGCGGCGCCACCCAGTCGGCGGTGCGCCAGGCCCTGGCCCAGCGCGACATCGCCCAGGACACCTACGAGCAGCAGAAGCGCGCCCTGGACCGCAACACCCGCAACGCCTACCAGACCGTGGTCGCCGGCATCAGCGAAGTGGAAGCGCGACGCCTGGCGGTGGTCTCGGCGCAGGCCGCGTTCGACGCCTCGCAGGTCGGCCTGGAAGTCGGCACCCGGACCGTGCTGGACGTGGTGCAGAACCAGCGCACCCTGTTCTCGGCCCAGGTGCAGTACGCGCAGGCACGCTACACCTTCCTGCAGAACCGCCTGCTGCTGGCGCAGGCCACCGGCAAGCTCGACATCGCCGACCTGCAGGACATCAACCGCCTGCTCAGCGTCGATGCCGAGGCCAAGCTGCAGCAGTCCAGCTCCTCGCAGTAAGCCGTCGCCCGGGGATCGAGGAAGAAGCGGGCCGCGGCCCGCTTTTTTCTTGGCTCGGTTCTCGTTCGGCGCGGCGGCCTTGCGGGAGGGACTTCAGTCCCGAGCAGCCACACCGGCAAGGCGTCGCGTCGGGACCGAAGTCCCTGCCACAGGCCGCCCCACAAGGCGAACGGAGTCTCTTCCCGGCCGGCGCTCAATCGGCCACGGCCGCCTCTCCGGCCAGCGGCGGCAGGTCGTCGGCCACCTGCTGCAGCGTGCGCTCGACCGCACCGCGCCCGTTGGCGACCAGCGCCAGCCCCGCTTCGACCATCCGCGACCGCTCCGCCGGATCGGCCAGCAGGCGCCCGAGCACGACCGCCACCGCGGCCGCGTCGTCGCAGATCGCCACTGCGCCGGCCTCGCGCATGCGCCGCGAGATCTCGGAGAAGTTGTGCAGGTGTGGCCCGGTCACCGCCGCGGTGCCGACCGCGGCCGGCTCCAGCAGGTTGTGGCCGCCGACCGGCTGCAGGCTGCCGCCGACGAAGGCGGCCTGCGCGCAGGCATAGAACGCCATCAGTTCGCCGAGCGTGTCGATCACGAACACGTCGGACGACGCGTCGGGCCAGCGCTGCGCCTTGCGCGTGGCGACGCCCCAACCGCGCTCGCGCGCGGCCGCCTCCACCCGGGCGAAGCGCTCGGGATGGCGCGGCGCCCACAGCAGCAGCAGCTCGGGAAAGCGCTCGCGCAGGCGGGCGTGGATCTCGATCACCGCCGCCTCCTCGCCCTCGTGGGTGCTGGCGGCGATCCAGACCGGGCGCACGGCCGGCACCTGCCGGTGGAACTCGGCGACGAACTCCGCCAGGTGCTCGGGCGCGGCGATGTCGAACTTGAGATTGCCCAGCGCCACCACCTGCTGCGGACGCGCGCCGAGGGCGACGAAGCGCTCGGCGTCGTCCTGCGACTGCGCCGCCACGCAGGCCACCGTGCGCAGCGCGCGCCGGATCAGCGGCGCCAGCAGCCGGTAGCCGCGCAGCGAGCGCGCCGACAGCCGCGCATTGAGGATGTACACCGGGATGCCGCGGTCGCGGCAGCCGAACAGCATGTTCGGCCACAGTTCGGTCTCCAGGATCAGCGCCAGGCTCGGGCGGAAATGGCCGAGGAAGCGGCCGACGCTGCCGGGTACGTCGTACGGCAGGTAGACATGGTCGATCGCCTCGCCCCACAGCGCGCGCACGCGCTCGGAGCCGGTCGGCGTGATCGTGGTGATCACCCAGCGGATGTCCGGCCGCTGCGCGCGCAAGGCGTTGACCAGCGGCGCGGCGGCGTTGACCTCGCCCACCGACACCGCGTGCAGCCACACCCGCGGCCGCCCGCACGACTGCGCGTAGGAGGCGTAGCGCTCGTTCCAGCGATTGAAGTACTCGCGCACGCGGAAGCCGCGCCACACCAGATGGTAGACGGTGATGGGCAGCAGCAGGTACAGCAGCGCCGAGTAGAGGCCGCGCAGCAGCCATTCGATGGGGTCTTTGCGCATCCGCGAAGGATACGGGAGGCGCCCGGCGCGCGCACGGCAGCCCACGGGCGCTTCCCTTAGAATTGGCGCATGTCCGAAGCCGCCGACGTCGCCACCCGCCCTTCCCTGCTCAAGCCCGCCCACTGGCCGATGTTCCTGGCGCTGGCGGTGATGGTCGCCGCGGCGCGGCTGCCGTGGCTGCTGCAGCGCGCGCTCGGCCGCGGC
>DNXT01000119.1 GCA_003505795.1 Lysobacteraceae bacterium
CGCTCTTCCGATCTCCTGCGCGGCTACGACGATCGCGGCGTGCACGTGTTCAAGGGCATTCCCTATGGCGCCGACACCGCCGGCTGCCGCTTCCAGGCGCCGCGCCCGGAACCCGGTTGGCACGGGGTGCGCGAGGCGCTGCAGCCGGGCCATGCCGCGCCGCAGCCCAGGGCCGGCGCCGAGGCCACCGGCGAGGACTGCCTGTTCCTCAACGTGTGGACGCCGGGCCTGCGCGACGGCGCGCGACGGCCGATCCTGGTCTACATCCATGGCGGCGCCTACAACAACGGCTCCGGCAGCGATCCGCTCTACGACGGCGTCAACCTGTGCCGGCGCGGCGACGTGGTGGTGGTGACCGTCAACCACCGGCTCAACGTGTTCGGCTACCTGTACCTGGCGCAGCTCGGCGATGCCACCTACGCCGACTCCGGCAACGCCGGCCAGCTCGACCTGGTCGCGGCGCTGCGCTGGATCGGCCAGCACGCGCTCGAGTTCGGCGGCGACCCCGGCAACGTCACCCTGTTCGGGCAGTCCGGCGGCGGCGCCAAGATCGCCACGCTGATGGCGATGCCGGCGGCCCGCGGCCTGTTCCACCGGGCGTGGACCATGAGCGGCCAGCAGGTCACCGCCTGCGGCCCGCGTGCGGCCACGCAGCGCGCGCAGATGGTGCTGGAGGCGCTGCGGATCGACCCCGCCCGGCTCGACCGGCTGCGCACGCTGCCGGCCGCGGAACTGCTGCGGGCGGCGCAGATCCGCGATCCGTCGCGGGCGGAGGACGCCTCGCTGTACCTGGGCCCGGTGCTGGACGCGCGCGCCCTGCCGGCGCATCCGTTCTGGCCGGAGGCGCCGGCGCAGTCGCGCGCCATCCCGATGGTGATCGGCAACACCCACGACGAGACCCGTGCCTTCCTCGGCAACGATCCGAAGAACTTCGCCCTGGGCTGGGACGAGCTGCCGGCCCGGCTGCAGGCGCAGCAGTACGTCGACCTGCCGCCGCAGGTGGTGATCGAGGCGTACCGGCGCCTGTATCCGCAGTACACGCCGTCGGACGTGTTGTTCGCCGCGACCACCGCCGGGCGCTCGTGGCGCGGCGCGGTCGATGAGCTGGAAGCGCGCGCGCGCCAGGGCGCGCCGACCTGGGCCTACCAGCTCGACTGGTACGCGCGCGGCGGCGAGGCCGAGCACCTGCGCGCGTTCCACACCCTGGACATCGCGCTGGTGTTCGACAACATCGCCCAGCCCGGCTCGCGCACCGGCACCGGCGCGCCGGCACGGCGGATGGCCGCGACGATGAGCGAGGCACTGCTGGCGTTCGCGCGCAACGGCGATCCGCGCCATCCCGGCCTGCCGGCGTGGACGCCGTACTCGCTGCCGCGCCGCGAGACGATGCTGTTCGACGACAGCAGCCGGATGCAGGACGACCCGCGCGGCGGCGAACGCCGGCTCTACGCGCAGGCGCCGTTCGTGCAGCGCGGGACGTTCTGAACGCCGGGATGATTTCTGCAGGAGGGAATTTCTGTGGGAAAGCCTGTCGGGACTGAAGTCCCTCCCACAGCCGCTGCCTTTGCTCTTCGTAGGAGCGACTTCAGTCGCGAAGGGGCTTTGCCGCCATCCGATCAACACCGGTCTTCGGTTTTCCCTATCTCCCACCGGGACCTTGCGCCCTTCCCGGAAGAAGACGCCCCGAAAGGACGGATGAGGGCACGGGCGAAACCTCGACAGCCGGATATTGCACGGCTTCGCCATGCCCTCCCTTCGCCCGGCAAGGAGCCGAGGTCGCGAAGGGGAAGGGCCTGGTCCTGTCCGCAAGCTCGCGCTATCGGTAAGGCCCCTTCGCGACTGAAGTCGCTCCTGCCAGGGGCGGACCCAGCGCCATCGCTTCCGAGGTCGCGCCTGCGCCAGCGCATGGCGGGCCATGGCCGCCCGGCGTCGCCGGCGCGTGGCGACGCGTCCGTCGCCACTGCCGCCGACGGGGACGGCTCAGCGTGGCGCGGCCTGGGCGATGTAGGCATCCACCTCGCGCTCCAGCAGCGGCAGCGGCACCGTGCCGGTGAGCAGGACGCGGTTGTGGAACTGGCGCGGATCGAAGCGCTCGCCGAGCGCGGCGCGCGCCTTGTCGCGCAGGCGGATGATCTCCAGCTGGCCGATCTTGTAGGACGTGGCCTGGCCCGGGAACACCACGTAGCGGTCCACTTCCGACTGCTCGATGCCGTAGTCGATCGCCTGCTGGCGGGTCCACTTCATCGCATGCAGGCCGGTGTCCACCACCAGCCGGCGCGCGCGGAACAGCTCGGCGTCGAGCTGGCCGAGCAGGCCTTCCGGATCGCCGTCGTACCAGCCGTTCTCGGCCGCCAGGCGCTCGGCATACAGCGCCCAGCCCTCGCTGAAGGCGGAGATGCCGCCCAGCGCGCGGGTCTGGCGGAACTTGGGCAGGTCCTTGTTCTCCACCGACAGCGCGATCTGGAAGTGATGGCCCGGCACCGTCTCGTGGTAGACCAGGGTGCGCAGGCCGAACCGGGTCAGCCGCTCCGGCCGCAGCGGCATCTGGAACACGCCGGGACGCGAGCCGTCCAGCGGCGGCGCGGTGTAGCTCGCCGCCGCGCTCTTCCAGCGGAACTCCGGGTACGGGCGCGCGACCACCTCGGTCCTGGGCACGATGTCGAACAGCGCCGCCGAGCGGGTCTGCGCGTCGGCCAGCATGCGGTCGATGTCGGCCATGAGCGCGCCGCGCCCGGCCGCGTCGTCCGGATAGGCCAGGTCCTTCTCGAGCTTGGCGATGCGCTGCTTGACGATGCCCTCGCTGCGCCCGATCGACCTGAGGATGCGGTCCATCTCGGCCTCGATCCGCGCCACCTCGCGCAGGCCGGTCTCGTGGATCTGCTGCGCGCTCAGGTCGGTGGAGGTGAAGCGGCGCAGCTGGTACTGGTAGTACGCCGCGCCGTCGGGCAGGCGCCACGCGCCGGCATCGTCGGTGGCCTGGGCGCGCTGCGCCTCCAGCGTGGCGATCGCATCGCGCCAGGCCGGATAGACCTGCGAATCGACCAGGCGCGTGGCCTGCGCGACATACTCGCCGCGCCGCGCCGCATCCACGTCCCTGGCGTCGGCGAGCTTGCTCTCCAGCGTGGTGACCAGCGGGTTCTGCGCGGCCGGCTTGTCGATGAAGCTGCGCATCTGGCCGATCGTCTCGTCGAGGATGAAGCGCGGCGGCACGATGCCCTTGGCGGCGATGTCGCGCGCGCGCTGCACCGCCTCGCCCATGCGCGCCTGGAACTGGCCGAGCCGGGCCAGGTAGTGGTCGGCGTCCTGGGCGCTGGCCAGCGGGTGCACCACGGTCATCAGGTTCGGCAGCTGCACGTTGGCGCCGCTCATCTGCTGCAGCGGGAAGTCGAGGTCGGCGAACCGGGCGCCGTCGACGATCGCCTGCAGCTGCCACTGCATCAGCTCGGCCGAGACGCGCTCGGTGTCGCTCATCGCGGCGCGGTCGAAGGTCTTGAGCCTGTCCAGGCCCTGGCGGGCGATCGCCACGCTCTCGGCGTCGAACGCCGCGGTCATCGGCGTCAGCTGCGCATCCAGCTCGGCCTGCTGCGCACCGTCGAAGTAGCGGCTGGCGGTGGAGGCCGACGGCTGCCGGCGCATCCACGCGTCGGAGAACTCGGCGAAGAACGCGGCGACCGGCGCCGCCGGCGTCGCCGCGGAAGCGGCGGGCGTTTCGGCGGCGGGCGGGCGATCGCAGCCGGACAGCAGGAGGGTGGACAGGGCAAGGCTGAGGGCAAGCGGTCGGGACACGTAACGCACGGGCACGGCGATTCCTCGGAGCGGGGTGGGTCCGCCGATAGTACAAAGCCCGCGCGCCGCGCGTAGCGCCTGCGCGATCAGCGCGGGGCCAGCGCCCAAACGCTGTTGGGATCGCCGTGGCGGGCGCGCCGCAAGGTGGCGCGGGCCATCGTCCAGTACGCCCAGGCCAGCGCCAGCGCGCACAGGTCCACCGCCCAGAGCACGCCGTGCCGCCACGGTGGCACCAGGCCGTCGGTGCCGAACAGGCCCGCCACCGGCACCAGCAGCGTGGCCAGCGCGCACAGCAGCAGCAGTTCGTAGGCGGCGCGCGCGGTCGGCCGCAGCAGCGCCCACGCCACGCCGAGGCCGAACATCGCGTAGTAGACCAGCTTCTCCTGCCCCGGCGGCAGCAACCGCGCCGCCACGAACAGCGCCGAGACGCCGGCGATGCAGCCCAGGCAGACGCCGATCGTGAGCCGCGCCATCAGCTGGGTGCGGGCCGGCTGGTCGGGCTGGCGGCGCTTGCGCCGCGCTTCCACCCACAGCAGGTTGCCGCTGTAGAACAGGAACGCGCCGCCGAGCCCGAGCAGGAAGTACAGCCACTGCAGCGGCGCATGCCCGTAGTTGCCGAAATGCAGCGCCTGCAGGCCGCGCAACCCGGCCACGCCCGGCGACATCGAACGCGGCTCCAGCACGTTCAGCACCTTGCCGGTGGCCGCTTCCATCGCCACCGCACCGAGCGTGTTGAGCCGGCGCTGGTCGTTCTCGCCGTACACCTCCACGCGCGCGTTGGCGTCGCTGGCGTCGTGGTAGGACAGGCTGTCGGCCTGCAGGCCGGGACTGGCGGCATGCGCACGCCGCAGCAGCTCGGCCACCGGCAGCGGCGCGGCCTTCGCGTTGGCCGGCTCGACGTGCGGGGTCAGCTCGAAATCCGGTTCCAGGATCTGCAGCAGCTTGCCGTCGAACACCAGGTACTGGAACGGCGCCAGCAGGATCAGCCCCAGGCACAGCACCGCGCCGGACCAGGCGAAGATCACGTGGAACGGCAGCGACAGCATGCCGACCACGTTGTGCGCGTCCTGCCACAGGCGCTTGACGTTGCGGCCCAGCCGCAGCGCGAACAGGTCCTTCAGGAACGCCGGCGCGTAGAGCACCACGCCGCTGACCAGCGCCAGCCCGTAGAGGATGCAGACCACGCCGAACAGGTAGGTGCCGAAGGTGCGCGGCAGGCCGGCGGTGAAGTGCAGGTCGTAGAGGAAATCGACGAAGCCGGTGCGCTGCGGCAGCGCCTGCAGCGTTCCGCCGGGATCGAGCTGGAACTGCTCCACGGCGCCGTCGGGCCGGTACCAGTACAAGCGCGCCACCGGGCCGTGGTCGCCCGGCAGCACCAGGTAGAACGATTCGGCGGCCTGCGGATGCCGGGCCAGCACCGCGTCCATCAGCGCCTGCCCGGCCTGCGCGGGCGTCTGCACGGCGGCCGGCGCGGCGGGCTGGCGCTGCCAGTCGCCGAGCTCGTGGGTGAACACGGTGATCGCGCCGGCGTAGAACGCGATGAACAACGCCATCCCGGCGACCAGGCCGACCCAGCTATGCAGCGACAGGAAACTGCGCACGGTGGCCGCCTTCATGCCGGCAGCTCCACCCAGCCCAGCGCCTTGACCGCGTACAGCGCGGCGAAGCACAGCAGCGTCGCGCCGCCCAGCCACAGCCACGCGCGCAGGCCGCTGCGGCAGGCGAAGGCCCAGGCCATCGCCCCGATCCAGACCGGGAACGACAGCAGCAGCCACGGCAGCGTGTGCAGCTGCAGCGGGCCGGGCCACAGCAGCACGACCAGGCCGACCAGGCCGGTGGACAGCGGCAGTCCCAGCAGTGCGGCGGCGAACGACTTACCCCACATGCCCGCGCTCCCGGCGCAGTTGCCGCCATGCGTCCAGATACGGCAGCAGCACCGCGCCGAGCATGAAGGCGCTGAGCGCGGCGAAGATGCCCGCCCAGACCCCGAGCGCGGCGACGCCGCTGGCCAGCGCTGCCGACGCCAGCGCCCACGCCAGCAGCCGCAGCCGCGACGCAT
>DNXT01000144.1:0-4964 GCA_003505795.1 Lysobacteraceae bacterium
GGCTGAAGCCCCTCCCACAAACGGTCCCGGTTTCTTCGAGGCTGCCGGCAAGGCCCCGTCGCGATCGAAATCGCTCCTGCCAAAGCGACAGACGCGAGCGGCAGGCAGGGCAGGTTCCATACACCTCCCGGCCAGCCCCGCGCCCGTAGAATCGTCCGATGAACACCCCCCAGGACTCTTCCCTCGGCCGCGAGGTCGCCTACCCGGATCACTACGATCCCGCCCTGCTGTTCCCGATCCCGCGCGCCGCCGCGCGCGCGCAGATCGGCCTCGCCGACGCCCTGCCGTTCGTCGGTCACGACCGCTGGCACGCCTACGAACTCGGCTGGCTGGACGCGCGCGGCAAGCCGTGCGTGGCCACGGCCACGCTGGTGGTGCCGTGCGAGTCGCCGAACCTGGTCGAGTCCAAGTCGCTCAAGCTGTACCTGAACTCGCTCAACGCCGCCCGCTTCAACAGCGCCGAGGCGGTACGGCTGCGCATCGCCACCGACCTGTCGGTGCGCGCCGGCGCCGACGTGCGGGTCGAATTCGGCCTGCCGCCGGTGGATGCGGTCGGCGAGGGCGTCTCGATCGACGCGCTCGACGTCGCCATCGACGACTACGGCCCGCCCAACCCCGGCTACCTGCAGCCGGCCCCGGGGGCGCAGCCGGTCGAGGAAACCCTGGTCTCGGCCTTGCTCAAGTCCAACTGCCCGGTGACCGGCCAGCCGGACTGGGCCAGCGTCACCGTGCGCTACGCCGGCCTCGCCATCGACCGCGAGGGCCTGCTGCGCTACCTGGTCAGCTTCCGCGACCACGCCGAGTTCCACGAGCAGTGCGTGGAGCGGATCTTCCAGGACCTGAGCAGCCGTTGCCGGCCGGACTGGCTGGTGGTGGAGGCGCGCTATACCCGCCGCGGCGGCCTGGACATCAACCCGTACCGGGCCAGCGCCACGCTGCCGGAGTCGCTGGCGATCTTCCGCGACCCGCGCCAGTAGGCCGGGCGGTGGGCGGATCGTGCCGGCTTCACGTCGAGGCGATCCATTCTTAACGATCGTCGTGCAACCTTGTCCGCCAGTTCAGGTGTGGCGAGACATGCAAACCATGAGCAACGACAAGAAAGCGGATTTTTCCGGGGTGACGGCAAAGGTGGACAGTACCGCCGAGACGGCGTCCAAGGCCGATTTCTCCGCGGTCAGCGCCAAGGTGGACAGCACCGCCGAAATCGCCGGCGAGCAGTCCTATACCGTGGAGAAGGGCGATTCGCTCTCCAAGATCGCCAAGCGGCACTACGGCGACGCCAATGCCTGGAAACGCATCTTCGAGGCCAATCGCGACGTGCTCGACGACCCGGACAAGATCCAGCCCGGCCAGGTCCTGCGCATCCCGGCCGCGACGCCCTGACATCCGTCCCCGTATGACGTTCTGGAGGAAACCGTATGCCGAACATCACGCTGTCCCGTAGCCTGGTTCTCGGGCTTGCCGCGACGCTGGCCCTGGCCGGCTGCAAGAAGAAGGAGGAGACGGTGGACACCACCGCCGCGCCGGCCGCACCTGCGCCTGCAGCGCCGGCGCCGACCGAGGCCGCGCCGTCGGTGATGGTTTCGAGTGTGACCGTGGGCAACAACGCGGCGATGGACAAGTCGGTGGCGCCGGTCGCCACGCTCGGCACCCGGGACAAGATCATCGTCTCGATCAAGACCGAGGGCTCGGCCAACAACGTCGCCGTCGCCGCCAAGCTGCTCTACCAGGACGGCCAGGTCGCCGGCGAGCAGGGCGCCACGCTCAATACCTCCGGCTCGGAGACCACCAACATCGAGTTCTCCAACGCCAACGGCTGGCCGGCCGGCAAGTACAGGGCCGAGGTCTCGGTCGACGGCAAGACGGTCGGCGCGCCGCAGGAGTTCGAGGTCAAGTAAGCGGCAAGACACCACCACCGACTCTCTCCCGGTGGCACGTGTGGATGGGCGCAGCGGAAGCTGCGCCCTTTTTTGTGGGTCTTTCCTTGTGAGTCCTGCGCTGGAGCGCGGCGCATCCCGGTGCGCAGGCTTCCATGGCCATGGCCATGGCGCGGCGCGCGGCCTCCATGCGCATGCGTACAGCGAAGCCGGCGCCGGATGGAATGCAGCGTTGCCGCCTGCCGCCGGCAGAAAGCCGCGCCGGGACGGCCTGCCGGCTTTACCCCGTCGCCCCGTAGACGCGACAATGAAACGCTCGATTGATCGACGTCCCAGCCAGCGGTCGGCACGGTGGGCACGAGCGGCCAGGCAGACGGCAACGCCTCCGCAGCCCGGTGGGATTCCCCACACTCGCCGCTGTTTCCCTCCCGAACCAGTAAAGAGTCAACGCAGACAATGTCGAATACCCCGAAGATCATCTACACCCTCACCGACGAGGCACCGTTCCTGGCGACGCAATCCCTGCTGCCGATCATCGATGCCTATACCGACACCGCCGGCATCGTGGTGGAGACGCGCGACATCTCGCTGGCCGGGCGCATCCTGTCGCAGTTCCCGGACTACCTGGGCGACGCGCAGAAGGTCGCCGACGACCTGGCCGAACTCGGCGAGCTGGCCACCCGGCCGGAAGCCAACATCATCAAGCTACCCAACATCAGCGCCTCGGTGCCGCAGCTGAAGGCGGCGATCAAGGAGCTGCAGGGCCAGGGCTACCCGCTGCCGGCCTACCCGGACGAGCCGAAGGACGACACGGAAAAGGACGTCAAGGCGCGCTACGACAAGGTCAAGGGCAGTGCGGTCAACCCGGTGCTGCGCGAAGGCAATTCCGACCGCCGCGCGCCGCTGTCGGTGAAGAACTACGCGCGCAAGCATCCGCACCGCATGGGCAAGTGGAGCGCCGATTCCAAGTCGCATGTCGCGCACATGCAATCGGGCGACTTCTTCGGCAGCGAGAAGTCGGCGACGCTCGCCGAGGCCGGCGCGCTGAAGATCGAACTGGTCGGCGACGACGGCGCGGTCACCGTGCTCAAGGACAAGGTCGCGGTCAAGGCCGGCGAGATCGTCGACGCCGCGGTGCTGAGCCGCAAGGCGCTGGCGAGCTTCATCGCCGCGCAGATCGAAGACGCCAAGGCCCAGGGCGTGCTGTTCTCGGTGCACCTGAAGGCGACCATGATGAAGGTCTCCGACCCGGTGCTGTTCGGCGTGGTGGTCGGCGAGTTCTACAAGGACGTGCTGGGCAAGCACGCCGAGGCGCTCAAGTCGGTCGGCTTCGACCCGAACAACGGCATCGGCGACCTGTACGCGCGCATCGCCTCGCTGCCGGCCGACCAGCAGGAGGCCATCAAGGCCGACCTGCAGGCCGAGTACGCCCGGCGCCCGGGCCTGGCGATGGTCAATTCCGACAAGGGCATCACCAACCTGCACGTGCCCAGCGACGTGATCGTCGACGCCTCGATGCCGGCGATGATCCGCGACTCCGGCCAGATGTGGAACGCCGAAGGCAAGCTGCAGGACACCAAGGCGGTGATCCCGGACCGCTGCTACGCCGGCGTCTACCAGGTGGTGATCGACGACTGCAAGGCCAACGGCGCATTCGACCCGGCGACCATGGGCTCGGTGCCCAACGTCGGCCTGATGGCGCAGAAGGCCGAGGAATACGGCTCGCACGACAAGACCTTCCAGATCCCGGCCGACGGCACCGTGCGCGTCACCGATGCCGCCGGCAAGGTGGTGTTCGAGCACAGGGTGGAGGCCGGCGACATCTGGCGCATGTGCCAGGTCAAGGACGCGCCGATCCAGGACTGGGTCAAGCTCGCGGTCGAGCGCGCGCGCCTGAGCGACACGCCGGCGGTGTTCTGGCTCGACAAGGCCCGCGCGCACGACGCGCAGGTGATCGCCAAGGTCCAGGCCTACCTGAAGGACCACGACACCAGCGGCCTGGACATCCGCATCCTGTCGCCGGAGGAAGCCACCAGGCTGTCGCTGGAGCGCATCCGCAAGGGCCAGGACACCATCTCGGTGACCGGCAACGTGCTGCGCGACTACCTGACCGACCTGTTCCCGATCATGGAGCTGGGCACCAGCGCCAAGATGCTGTCGATCGTGCCGCTGATGGCCGGCGGCGGCCTGTTCGAGACCGGCGCCGGCGGCAGCGCGCCCAAGCACGTGCAGCAGTTCGTCGAGGAGAACTGCCTGCGCTGGGATTCGCTGGGCGAGTTCCTGGCCCTGGCCGCGTCGCTGGAGCACCTGGGCAACCGCTACGACAACGCCGGCGCGCGCGTGCTGGCCAAGGCGCTGGACGTGGCCAACGGCCGGTTCCTGGACAACAACAAGTCGCCGGCGCGCAAGGTCGGCGAGCTCGACAACCGCGGCAGCCACTTCTACCTCGCCCTGTACTGGGCGCAGGCGCTGGCGGCGCAGGACGAGGACGCGGCGCTGAAGGCCAGGTTCGCCCCGCTGGCCAAGGCCCTGGCCGAGAACGAGGAGAAGATCGTCGCCGAGTTGAACGGCGTCCAGGGCCGGCCGGTCGACATCGGCGGCTACTACCACGCCGACCTCGGCAAGATCGGCGCGGCGATGCGTCCGAGCAAGACCTTCAACGACGCGCTGTCGGAACTGTCGGCCTGAGCCTGCGCCGGCCCCGGGCCGCGCAGGAAACAAACGGAAAGGCCCGCTGCTTGCAGCGGGCCTTTCCGTTGATGCGTTCCGTCGAGGGCGGTCGCTGTCGCGCAGGAGCGACCCCGGTCGCGATGGGGTTTTCTCCTGAGCCTTCCCGCGCACCGACCGGCACTGGCCTCCAGCAGCCAGTCGCCAGCCACAGATCCGCTTCGGTTCGCCGGCCATCGTGGGAGGGGCTTCAGCCCCGACGGGCTTTCCCGGCCAACCGTCGGGGCCGAAGCCCCTCCCAGACATTGCGTCACTGAAGCCCGTACCACCGAGGCCCGGGCAAGGTCTTCCGGTGGCAACGGATCCGGCTTCGACGGACCGCATCGGCGAGGCCCCGTCGCGACCGAGGTCGCTCCTGCG
>DNXT01000144.1:5179-5634 GCA_003505795.1 Lysobacteraceae bacterium
GCGACCGAGGTCGCTCCTGCGGACGGCTTTGGAGCGAAGCCGGCAGAAGGCAGTCGCGGCCACGGGAAGCAGGCCGCGGCTCTCCTAGCGGAATGGCGACAACGCGGTCATCGCACGGACCAGCCGCTTGCGCCTGGCCTCGCCGCGCCGTTCCCGCCGTTCCTGCACGGCCGCGTGTCCGTCGTCGCGGACGGTGGCGGCGGGGCCTTCGGCCCGGTTCGCCAACGACCTGGCGAGGTCCACGTTGGTGATGTGTCCATGATGGAAAAGCAGTTCGCTGAAGATGCTCATGGCCGTGCCTCCACTTGAGTGGATTCGACATTAGGTGCAACCTGGGCCCGGTAAAAGCGAGGCTTTCGCAAGAGAGCATTGAGCAAAATTCAAGGCCAGCCATGTCACGACCACCGCTCCACGCATTGCAGGGCTTTGTCGCCGCCGCACGTCTGGGCAACCTG
>DNXT01000144.1:5865-6316 GCA_003505795.1 Lysobacteraceae bacterium
CGCGCGCCGCGGAGGCGATGAACCTCACCGTCAGCGCGCTGAGCCACCAGATGCGCGGGCTGGAACAGCGGCTGGGCTATCCGCTGCTGGTGCGGCACGCGCGCGGCGTCAGCGCCACGCCGGACGGCCAGCGCCTGTTCGAGCGCGTCGCCCCGCACCTGGACGCGATCGCGCAAGCCTTCCAGCCATACGCCGCGCGCCGCGACGACGTGCTCACCGTCAGCATCACGCCGTCGATGGCGTCGGCATGGCTGGTGCCGCGCCTGGGCCGGTTCCTGACCGTGCAGCCGACCATCGAGATCAACCTGCTCTCCAGCGAGCGCATCGTCGACTTCGAGCGCGAGGCGCTGGTGGATGCCGCGCTGCGGGTCGGCGCCGGCCGCTGGCCCGGCGTCAGCGCCGAGCCGCTGTTCGACGAGTGGCTGGTGCCGATGGCCAGCCCGGCGCTGAT
>DNXT01000277.1 GCA_003505795.1 Lysobacteraceae bacterium
CCCGAGGTCGCCCAGGTCGTGCGCGATCCGGCCCAGCCGGCGGCGCTGCGGCAGGTCCGGCAGCAGCGCCTCGAACGCCGGGTTGGCGTACAGCGGGTCGATGTCGCGATGGAAGCGGTACTGCACGCGCAGGAAGCGGGCGAAGTGCTCGCGGCTGGCGAAGATGTCGCCGGCCATGATGCGCCGGTCCAGCACGTCGTGGACGGCGCGGGTGGCGGCCTTCAGGCGCTGGTGGCGGGTGGCGTCGGCGAGGGTCGTGGTCATGGCTGGGGACTCGTGATGGGGAGGGGAGGCATGGCGGCAGCGCTCAGAACAGCCGCTCCAGCTTCAGGCTGGCGCTGTTCTTGTCGTAGCCGTAGAGCCAGTCGACGTTGCTGGCGACGCGGTTGTGGCGCAGGGTCAGCAGCGGGGTGAAGCCGGCGAAGGCCAGGCGCGAGGCCTTGACGACGAGGATGTAGCCCTGCTCGTCGTCGCGCCGCCGCGCGCCCAGCAACTCGCTGTAGGCGCCGTAGTCGCGGCGGCGGTACGAGGCGAACAGCGTGCCGGTGAAGCCGGCCGGCCATTGCAGCGAAGCGCCCAGCCGCACGCCCTTCTGCAGGTGGGCGTTGACCGGCTCGGCGGCGGCGTTGTCGACCACGTCCACGCCGCCGAACACGGTCCAGCGCTCGCCCAGGCTGCGGAACCAGGTGGCGTAGGCCGAGCGCACCACGCCGTCGTAGTTGGCGGCGTAGAGGGCGCGGCGGTAGCGCATGTCCTTCCAGTCGCCCTCCAGTTTCAGCAGCGACGACGGCGAAAGCGTCCAGCTCCACTCCGCGTGCGCGCCCCAGGCCCCGTACAGGGCGTCGTTGCCCCAGGCGTAGTAGTCGAACGAGGGCGCCAGCGCGACGCTGTGGCGGCCGCTGCGGTAGCTGTAGCCGGCCTGAGTGACCGAGGTCAGCTCGTTGTGGAGGCTGTTGTCGCGGTAGCCCTGGCCGAACAGCAGCGAACGCAGGTACAGGCCGTGGTGGCCGCGCAGCGGCAGCCGCCGGTCCACGTTGGCGTCGTAGTCGTAGCCGGCCGCGACGATGGCCTGCGGTGTGCTGCGGTCGAAGAAGCACTGGTCGCCGAAGTAGACCAGGCAGACGTGGCTGGCCGAAGTGCGGTTGACGTTGTCGCTCCACGCCGGTCCCAGCGCGAACGAGCCGTTCCAGCCGCGGCGCTCGGCCAGCGCCTGGTGGAAGTTGGCGATGCTGCGGCGCACGCCCTCGGTCTTGGGGTCGGCCGCGTCGATGGAGGCGTCGATGGCCGCGAACAGCCGGTCGGCCTCGCGGTCCTGCTGGTCCTCGAACAGCACCCGCGCCAGTTCCAGGCGGCCGGGCAGGAAATCGGGCTTGAGCGCGAGCAGCGCGCGGTATTCGCGCTCGGCCTGGCGGTAGCGGCCGCCGATGCGCGCCAGCGCGCCCTGTCCGTAGTGGACCAGCAGCGGGTCGCGGTCGGGCAGGGTCAGGTATTCGTCGAGGAACGCCTGCGCCGCGTCCCACTGCCGGTGCTGCAGCGACAGGTACAGCGCGCGGCCGACGTCGTTGGCGTTGTGCCCGACGGTATAGGCCTTGCCGTCCACGTGGATGACCGGCCGTCCCGTGTCCAGTTCGTCCTTCAGCAGCGCGCGCTCGCGCTCGGCGGCCTGGCGCTGGCCGCGCTGTTCGAGCAGGCGGCGCTGGTCGTCCTGTTGCTGGGCGTGCAGCGGCGCGATCGCCATGGACAGGCCTGACAGCAGGGCGAAGCATCGCGCGAGGAAGCGGAATCGCATGTGGATCGGAGTACCGGGGAAGGTGGCAAGGACTGGCTGCCTCTGGCTGGCCCTTGCCGTGTCGTCAAACCCGCGTCAGCGGATGGATCGCGACGGCCGATCCATCACTTGGTGCCGACGAAGGCGGTGTCGTACTGGTTGTTGGCGAAGGTGGCGATGCCGGCCAGCGACGCCTGGCTGTTGAAGAACTGGCCGGAGACCGCGCCGTTCGACGCCAGCGTGGTGCCCGAGATCGAGGCGACGGCGCCGTTGCCGGAGATGCTGGCATTGCTGTTGATGGTGGCGGTGCCGATGTTCACCGCGAAGCCGGTGGCGTTCTGGATGCTGCCGGTCAGGGTGTGGGCGCCGAAGTTGGCGGTGAAGGTTCCGGAAAGCGCATTGCTCCCGTTGTAGTTGTTGATGCCCGTCACCGCGTAGTTGGCGCTGCCGCTGGCCGGCACGCTGGTGTCGGCGTTGTCGCCGATGAAGTAGACCGTGTGCGTGGCCAGTCCGGCGGCGTCGGTCTTCTTCGAGTTCCATTCGCCGGCCCACACGTCCTGGGTGCCGGCCTGGACGAAGGCGAACACGCCCAGGTTGTCGTGGCTGGTCGGCGCGCCGCTGTACGGGAAGTTCAGCACCTTCACCGTGCCGGAGCCGCCGTAGCTGGCCAGTCCCTTGAAGTCCACCGGCTTGTCCAGGCCGGTCGAGTTCACCGCGATCCCGGCATTGCCGGCCTGGTGCGGGCCGCCGTTGACGGTGGACTTGCCGACCTTGACGTAGGCCTCGTTGCTCGACTTGCCGACGAACGGGTCGGCCTGCGCGCTGGCGAAGGCGGCGAGCAGGCCCAGCCCCAGCAGCAACGGGGTGGCTTTGTGCTTGACGTTCATGTGTATACCTCTTGGTTGACGAAACGATGTGGGTGGAACTTCCGGTTCCGTACCGCGACTGCTCCTTGGATTCGGCTGGCGGAAGGTCAGAACCTCCCGGTCAGGCTCAGCTTCAGCGTGCGGCCCGGCGCGGCCATGGCCGAGCGGGTCGCGGGATCGACGTAGTACTGGTCGGTCAGGTTGGTGCCGGTCAGCTCCAGGCTCAGGTTGGGACGCAGCCTGTAGCTGGCGTAGGCGTCGACCAGCAGCGTCTTGCCCCAGGAGAACGGGACGTTGAAGGTGTAGACGAAGCGTCCTCCGCAATCGGATTGCTGGCCGATGCATTCCTGATAGGAGTTCCTGCGGAACCATTCCAGGTCCGGGTTCTCGTATTGCTTGTAGTAGGTGAGCCGGGTCCCGAGCTCCAGGCGCCGGTCCAGGAAGCGCCCGCCCAGCGACCAGTTGGCCGACAGCTCCGGCGCGCTCTGGGTCAGCAGGTAGCCGCCGACGAAGCCGTAGTCCACGCAGGTCGGCACGATCCGGCCGCTGCCGAGCACGTAGCCGTTGCTGATCGAGAGCAGCGCCGCGGTGCTCTCGTCGCAGACCTCGTTCTTGAAGTTGTAGTTGATGCCCAGGTCGGTGAAGAAGCGGCCGTTGTCGTAGCGCCCCTGCAGCTCCGCGCCGCGGATGGTCTGCTTGTCGATGTTGTCGAACTTGAAGTTCGGATCGCGCTCGATCACGTCGCGGGTCTTGTTGACGTAGTAGGCCAGCTTGACGTCGGCGAGCGTGTCTGGCCCCAGCAGGTGGCCCAGGTCGTGGATGTAGGCCACTTCCCAGTTGTAGGCGTGCTCGGGCTTGAGGTCCCAGGGATTGAGCGAGGCCGAGAACGCGACGGTGCTCTCGAACATGCTCGGGTAGCGCAGCGTCTCGCCGTAGCGCAGGTAGGCGCGGCTGTAGTCGCTGAAGTTGGCCGTGGCCGAGAAGAACGGCGTCCAGCCGTGGTCCTTGTGCTTGCGCGCGGTCGGGAAGGTCGATTCGCTGATCGGGGTGAACGAGCACCGGGTCGCGTTCGCCACGCCGTCCAGCGAGCCGTTCAGGCAGGGATTGTCGGTGCGGCTGTAGTTGCCTTGCCCGTCCGGAAGCCAGTCGGGCAGCGGATGGGTGGTGTCCACGGTGCGGGCGACGCTGGCGATCAGCGCCTCGACCATCTCCGGCGGAAAGAAGCCGAGCTCGCCGAGGAACCGGTAGGTGGCGATCTCGGCGTCGATGTCGGCCTGGTCCCTGGGCGCCTGGGTCAGGTAGGAGACCGCGTAGCCCTGCCGCACGCTGCTGCCGATCTGGCCCTCGTGCGCCTTCAGGAAATCGTCGAACGCCCAGTACGAGGAATAGCGCGCGCCGGCGTTCAGGGTCAGGAAGTCGGCCGGGCGCCACTCGAAGTTGAAGTTGGCCTGCCATTCCTCGCGCCGGCCGGCGCGCGGGTACATGCGCCAGCCGTCGCTGGTGCCGAAATACGCATCGCCCGATCGTAGCTTCTCGTGCTGGAAGCTGCCGCCCACGGTCAGGTCCAGCGTATCGGCAAAGGCGATCTTGTTGCTCAGGGTGATGCCGTTGCGGGTGTTGGTGGCATCGGCCAGCGCGGTGTTGCGGATGATCGGGCTGTAGCCTTCGCCGGTCTGCCAGTCGGGATTGGCGAAGTTGGGGAAGCCGCCGGCGGTATAGGTGTTGCTGTCGGTGTCGGTGCGCCACAGGTTGGCGTACAGGTCCAGCCAGCGGCTGCCTTGCGGCTGCAGCTTGTACTCCAGGTTGTAGGCCTTGGCGTCGACCCGGCTCAGCGGCCACTGGATCGCGGCGCGGTCGTCGCGGGCCTCGATGATGCGCGAGGGCATGATCTCGCCGTAGTGCGAGAGGCTGTCGCGGTAGCCGAACTGCAGGGCCTGGTCCGCGCTCGGCCGCCAGGTCGCCTTGAACAGCCACGATTCCATCCGGCTCGAGGTATTGAGCACTTCGTTGCCGGGCAGCCAGTAGTTGGCCATGTTGGTGATGTAGTCGTCGGCCGAGGAGCTGCGCTGCTTGGAGTAGTAGCCGGCGTCGTGCTTGCCCGCGTAGTAGTTGCCGCGCTCGCGGTAGGCGTAGGCGGCCAGCACGTCCAGGTCCGCGCTCGGCCGCCAGCCCAGCGCGAGCCGGTAGGCGTAGTCCTCGCCGGCGAAGACGTTGTAGCCGCCGCCTCCGGTCTTCTGATCCACCATCAGCGTGCGGTCGGTATAGGGGATGTTCGGGGTGTTCTGCGGGAAGCCTTCGACGTCGCGATAGTCTTCGCCGGTGTGCAGGGTCGGCAGGCGCGGGTCGACCGAGTTGCTGCTGCCTTCCAGCTTGAACTCGCCGCCGAAGGTCTCGCCCGCGTCGAGCACGTCGTCCACGTCCAGGGTATCGACCACCATCGCGCCGCCGACGCCGGTATAGGTGTTGCGGGTCAGCGACGGCCCCTTGAGGATGCGGATGCCGCCGATCAGGAACGGATCGATGTAGTTGCGGTTGGTGGCGCCGTTGTAGCCGCGCCATACGGTGATGGCCTGCTCGGTGCCGTCGATGGTGACCGGCACCCGGCCCGGCCCCTGGATGCCGCGGATGTTGAGGTCCAGCGCGCCGCTGTTGCGGGCGTCGCCGCTGAACACGCCGGGCACGCCGCTGACCAGGTCCGACGGGGTCTTGCCCTTGTAGCGCTCCACCTCGGCGCGGCCGATATAGGACGTGGACAGGTCGAGGTCGTAGACGTCGTCGTAGCCGCGCTGGTCGCGCGCCTCGCCGCCGGCGTCGCCGCGCGCGCCGGAGACGTTGAGGGTGCCGGTGCTGATTCCGCCC
>DNXT01000089.1:0-209 GCA_003505795.1 Lysobacteraceae bacterium
TGCCGCAGCAGCGCGTCGATCTTCGGCGCGCGGCCGCGGAAGGCGCGGAAGTTCTCCGCGGCGCTGCGGCTGCCGCCGCGCGCCAGCACTTCGCGGCGGAAGCGCGCGCCGGTCTCGGCGACCTGCTGCGGCGCTTCCTCGAATGCGGCATAGGCGTCGGCGCTGAGCACCTCGGCCCACTTGTAGCTGTAGTAGCCGGCCGCGTAGCC
>DNXT01000089.1:451-3980 GCA_003505795.1 Lysobacteraceae bacterium
GTAGTAGCCGGCCGCGTAGCCGCCGGCGAAGATGTGGCTGAACTGGTGCGGGAAGCGGTTCCATGCCGGCGGCCGGTTCACCGCCACCTCGTCGCGCACCCGCTCGAGCAGCTGCAGCACGCTGTCGCGCGCCGGGTCGAAGGCGCTGTGCAGCTGCATGTCGAACAGCGCGAACTCCAGCTGGCGCACGGTGAACATGCCGCTCTGGAAGTTGCGCGCGGCGAGCATGCGCTCGAACAGGTTGCGCGGCAGCGGCTGGCCGCTGTCCACGTGCGCGGTCATCTTCTGCACGCGCTCCCACTCCCAGCAGAAGTTCTCCATGAACTGGCTGGGCAGCTCCACCGCGTCCCATTCCACGCCGTTGATGCCGGCCACGCCGAGCTCGCCGATGCGGGTGAGCAGCTGGTGCAGGCCGTGGCCCATCTCGTGGAACAGCGTGGTGACCTCGCCGTGGCGGAAGGTGGCCGGCTTGCCGTCGCTGCCGCGGCCGAAGTTGCAGACTAGGTAAACCAGTGGCGTCTGCACGCCGCCGGCGGTGTCGCGGCGGTTGCGGCAGTCGTCCATCCAGGCGCCGCCGCGCTTGCCCTCGCGCGCGTACAGGTCCAGGTAGAACTGCCCGGCCAGTTGGCCGTCGGCGTCCACCAGGCGGTAGAAGCGCACGTCCGGATGCCACACCGGCGCGCGGTCCTCCTCCACGCGCAGGCCGTACAGCGCGTGGATCACGTCGAACAGGCCGGCCAGCACCTTCGGCTCGGTGAAGTACTGCTTCACCTCCTGCTCGGAGAAGCTGTAGCGCGCCTGCTTGAGCTTCTCGCTCGCGTAGGCCAGGTCCCAGGCCTCCAGCCCGGCCAGCCCCAGCTCGTCGCGCGCGAACGCCTCCAGCTCGGCGCGGTCGCGCTGCGCGTAGGGCTTGGCGCGCGCGGCGAGGTCGCGCAGGAACTCCAGCACCTCGGCCGGGCTCTGCGCCATCTTGGTGGCGACCGAATACTCGGCGTAGCCGGCGAACCCCAGCAGCGCGGCCAGTTCGGCGCGCAGGGCCAGGATGCGGTCGATGTTGGCGCTGTTGTCCAGCGCCGCGTCGCCGAACTCCGAGGCGCGCTCGGCGTTGGCGCGGTAGAGCCTCGCGCGCAGCTCGCGGTTGTCGGCATAGCTCTGCACCGGCAGGTAGCACGGCATCTGCAGGGTGAACTTCCAGCCCGACTTGCCGTCCTTCTGCGCCGCAGCGCGCGCGGCGGCGACCACCTCGTCGGGCAGCCCGGACAGCATCGCCGGGTCCTCGGTGAGATAGGACCAGGCGTCGGTGGCGTCGAGCACGTTCTGCGAGAACTTCGCCGACAGCGCCGACAGCTCCTCCTGGATCTGCGCGAAGCGTGCCTTCTCGGCCTCGCCCAGCTCGGCGCCGCCGAGGCGGAAGTCGCGCAGCGCGTTCTCCACCACCTTGCGGCGGGCCTCGTCGTAGCCGGCCCATTCGGCGGACTGCTGCAGCCCGCGGTACTGCGCGTACAGCGCCAGGTTCTGGCCGAGCGCGCTGCCGAAGCGCGTCACCTTCGGCAGGTTGGCGTTGTAGGCCTCGCGCAGTTCCGGGGTGTTGACCACCGCCTGCAGATGGGCGACCTGCCCCCAGGCGCGCCACAGCCGCTCGGTGGCGTCGTCCAGCGGCACCACGAACGTCTCCCAGGTCACCGGCGCGGCGGTCTCGGCCCGCTTCACCGCCGCCTCGGCTTCGGCCAGCAATCGGTCGATGGCCGGGCCGACGTGTTCGGGCAGGACCTCGTCGAAACGCGGCAGGCCGGAGAAATCGAGCAGGGGATTGGTCATGGTGGACTCGGACGAAGGGAACATCGGGGAATATGCGGTCATTCCAGCGCCGCCCAAGGCAGTGCCGGCAGCCCGCCGCCGCCGGCCGCCGCCGCGGCGATGGCGGCGTCGCTCTCGACCATGTTGATGCGCTGCTCCAGGTACCAGTCGTGCTTGTAGTAGCTGTGCGCGTAGCGCTCGCCGCTGTCGCACAGGATGGTGACGATGGAGCCGCCGCGGGCGGCCGCGCGCATCTGCTGCGCCGCGTGCAGCACGCCGACGAAGTTGGTGCCGGTGGAGCCGCCCACGCGCCGGCCCAGGCGCGCGCTGACGTAGCGCATCGCGGCCAGCGACAGCGCGTCGGGGACCTTCACCATCGCGTCCACGCAGCTGGGGATGAAGCTGCGCTCCACGCGCGGCCGGCCGATGCCCTCGATGCGCGAGCCGCCGGTGCCCTGCAGGTCGTCGTAGCCTTGCCCGTCCAGGGCGCGGCGGTAGCCGTCGAAGAACGCGGACACTTCCGGATCGGCGCACAGGATGCGGCTGTCGTGGCGCCGGTAGCGCACGTAGCGGCCGAGCGTGGCGGCGGTGCCGCCGGTGCCGGGGCTGCAGACGATCCACTCCGGGACCGGATGCGGCTCCTCGGCCATCTGCTTGAAGATCGACTCGGCGATGTTGTTGTTGGCGCGCCAGTCGGTGGCGCGCTCGGCGTAGGTGAACTGGTCCATGAAGTGGCCGCCGGTTTCGCGCGCGAGCTTTTCCGAGTCGGCGTTGAGGTCGCAGGCGCGCTCGACCAGGTGGCAGCGCCCGCCCTGGAACTCGATCGCGGCGATCTTCTCCGGCGAGGTCGAGGCCGGCATCACCGCGACGAACGGCAGCCCCAGCAGGCGTGCGAAGTAGGCCTCCGAGACCGCGGTCGAGCCGCTGGACGCCTCGATCACCGGCCGTCCTTCGCGCAGCCAGCCGTTGGCCAGCGCATACAGGAACAGCGAGCGCGCCAGCCGGTGCTTCAGGCTGCCGGTCGGATGGCTGGATTCGTCCTTGAAGTAGACGTCGATGCCCGGATAGCCGGGCAGTTCCATCGGGATCAGGTGGGTATCGGCGGACCGGTTGAAGTCGGCCTCGATCTTCTGGATGGCGGCGGCCACCCACTGGCGCTGCGACATGGACGGGAGGCGGTGCGGGAAACCCCGGATTCTACGCCGCCCGCCGCGGCCGCGAGCGCAATCCTGAACGGCGCGCGGCGGGACCGGTGCTATCCTTTGGCGATCCTTCGACCGGCGCCCTCCGTTGTTGCGCACCCTGCTCCGCCTGCTGCTGTGCCTGTCCCTGGTCGCCAATGCGACCGCGGCCGCGTGGGCGTCGGCGGGCATGGCGCTGCCCGCTGTCGCGGAGAAGACCGCCGCGGCCATGCCCTGCCACGAGATGGCCGGCATGGCTTCCGAGCCCGCGCCGGACGAGCATGCGCTGCACGGCAAGGCCGCGGCCGATCCGCATCACGCGCCGTCGTGCTGCCAGTCCGGCAGCTGCGACTGCCTGCAGCACTGCAGCGCGACGCTGGCGCTGGCGACCGTGCTGCCGGCCGCCATCGGCGACACGCCGCTGAACTGGGCGCTGCATGCCAGCCGCGGCGCCCCCTCGCCGTATCGCCCGGTACGACCTCCGATCGTCTGATCTGACATCGCGCTGCCCGTCGTGGGAGGGAAGGGCCCGCCGGGACTGAAGTCCCTCC
>DNXT01000089.1:4222-4385 GCA_003505795.1 Lysobacteraceae bacterium
GGACTGAAGTCCCTCCCACCGTCGATCTGTCCGATATGCGACCCCGCGCGCGGCGTACCGCCGTGGGTCATGGAGCACACCATGTCATCCGATTCCTTCGCGCGCCCGGCCCTGGGCCGGCGCCGCTTCGTGCAGGGCCTGGCCCTGGGCGGCGTCAGATCGG
>DNXT01000087.1:0-217 GCA_003505795.1 Lysobacteraceae bacterium
GGCCGGCGCCGCCGGCCCGGTCTGGCGCCGCGCGCGCGACGACCGCTACTACCTGCTGCTGCTGGACGAGCAGTCGCGTACCGTGCAGGTGGCGGTGGTCCATCCCGGCAACATTCCCGCCGCGCTCAAGGACGTCGTGCCGGCGCTGCCCAACAGCATCGAACGCTCGGCGGTCGATGGGCTGTTGAACCTGCGGTTGCCGAAGTAGGCCCGATTC
>DNXT01000087.1:497-703 GCA_003505795.1 Lysobacteraceae bacterium
CCGGTTCGCGGAAAGACAAAGCCCGGCTGGAGAGAGCCGGGCCTTGCGCGGGGCAGGCGGGGGAGAGAGGGGACCGCCTGCGCCACGGAGGAATCTTCCGCTGTGGTCGTGACGGAAGCATGTCGCCGTGCGCTCTCGCATCGCGGCGGCAACATGAATGGCGGTGTACTTGTTCCGGCCGGCTTCTTGTAGGAGCGACTTCGGTC
>DNXT01000087.1:929-2574 GCA_003505795.1 Lysobacteraceae bacterium
GGAGCGACTTCGGTCGCGATGGGCACGACCGGGAAAGCCCGCCGGAACCGGGGCTCCTCCCACGAAAGCGGTCGGGCGAGAGAGCGGGCTTCGGCAGGGCCGCGTCGCGGCTGAAGCCGCTCCTACGCGAGAAGCAAAAGCGGCGCGCCGCCCGGCCTACTCGCGGACGCTGTTGGAGATGATCTCCACCCAGTAGCCGTCCGGGTCCTTGATGAAGGCGATGTTCTTCATGCGCCCGTCGCTCAGGCGCTTCTGGTAGGGCACCTGCAGCGCGTCGAAGCGCGCGCAGGCGGCCTGCAGGTCCGGCACCGACACGCAGATGTGGCCGAAGCCGCGCGGGTCGGAATTGCCGTCGTGGTACACCGGGCCTTCGCGCTTCTCGGTGCCGTGGTTGTGGGTCAGCTCCAGCACGCCGGGAATGCCGGCGATCCATACGCGGCGCTGCGCATCGTCCTCGGGGACCGAGGCGTCCTCCGGCAGGATCGCCAGGAAGTACAGGCTGAACCCGGCCTCGGGGAAATCGCGCCGGTCGATCAGGCGGAAGCCGAGCACGCGGGTGTAGAAATCCAGCGACGCGGTGCTGTCCTTGACCCGCAGCATGGTGTGGTTGAAGACGAATCCGGCGGTCTCGGGCGCGCGCTGGGCGGCCACGCCGGGCTGGTTCTGGATCGATCGAAGCGTCATGGGCTCCCTCGGTGGAATGGCGATGGGGGAGGGGACACGGGTCCCGCACGGGCGGCGCGATGGCGCCGGCATGGAAATTCTACGCGAGCCGCCTTCAAGGCCGCCTCGTCCGCGGGCGCTTCCGCTCCTGCCGGCGTTCGCACGGGAGAACGCTCCCGTGCCGGGCCTGGTCGTTGCCGGCGCGCAGGGCTGGCACCCGCCTGCCGGGTCTGCCAACGATCGGTGCCGGCTTTGTTTTAGCTTTGGAGGCATCGTCCATGTCGCGAGGAGGCTTGCATGACCGGAACCTTCAACAGGGGCGCGCCCGCCGAGCTGTGGCAGGCGCTGGTGCGCGATGCGCGCGCGGGCATCGGCGCGCCGCTCGACGAATCGCGCGAGAGCTACCTGGTGTTCGTGCTGCTGCGCTACCAGCGCGACCCGTACCTGCTGGCGCGCACCCAGGCGCTGGCATGGCTGCATGCGCAGGAGCAGGTCGGGACCGCGCGGGTGGACGCGCTGCGCGACGTCGGCGACCACTGCCTGCTGATCGCCGGGCTGTTCCCCGGCCTGGCCGAGCGCCGCCGGGTCGGCGTGGACTACTTCGTCGAGCTGGGGCGCGGGGCCTATCGCGAGGTGGCCGAGCATGGGCGCAGCGGCACCGCGGCGCTGTTCGCGCAGTTGGCCGACAGCTACCGCGAGTTGGTGCGGACGCTGGCGGCGCTGCGCCGGTCCCGGGATTGGCGGGCGTCGGAAGGCGGGATCCTGCATGCTTGAGTCCGCTGTTTCCCGCTGGAACCGACGGTGCAGCCGGAGAAAATGAATGTAGGAGCGACTTCAGTCGCGATGGGGCTTTCCCGAGGATGCCTACTGGAGAGGCTGAATCCTGTGGGAGGGACTTCAGTCCGCGCCGCGATGGAATGGAGAAGCCGTGCTGCTTGGCGCGCCGCTGCGCGGGGCGATACCTCCGCTGAGGGCTGTTTTG
>DNXT01000088.1 GCA_003505795.1 Lysobacteraceae bacterium
GCCGCGTCGTGCCGCGGCCGGCGCGGGAACTGCGCGGGATCGATGCCGCGCGGGATGGTCCGCAGCTTGCCGGCGTCGGTCCGCGGGTAGTGCCGCAGCACGTAGTCGCGCACGGTCTGCGAGACGCAGACGACGCGCTCGCCGCGGGTCATCACCGCGCTGTAGCGGCTCGGCGAATTGAGGCCGTGCACGGTGGTGACGAAGCGCGGGCGGCGCGCGGCCGGCATGCCTTGCAGCGCATACCAGCCGAGCCAGGCCGGCAGGCGCGAGCGCGCATGCACGATGTCCGCGCCGAGCGCGGCGAACAGGCGCCGCAGCGACAGCACGTGGCGCAGCGTCAGCAGCGACTTGCGGCCGATGTCGAGGGTGACGTGCTCGGCGCCGGATTCCAGCAGCGGCTGGACCAGGCGTCCGCCGGCCGAGACCACCACCGCGCGGTGCCCGGCGCGGACCAGCGCCGCGGCGATTTCCAGGGTGGAACGTTCGACGCCGCCGGACTGCAGGGCCGGCAGCAGCTGCACCACGGTCAGGCGGTGCATGGCTCCGGAGTCAGTCCGCCAGCACGAACAGCGCGCCGCAGTACGGGCACTTGGCTTCCTGGTTCGGCTCGTCCTCGATCGGCAGGTAGACGCGCGGATGCGAGTTCCACAGCGCCATCTCCGGGGTCGGGCAGCTCAGCGGCAGGTCGCTGCGGTGCACGGTGTAGCGCTTCTCGGCGTTGGCGGGCGCGGTGGCGGTCTGGCTCATGGCGGCACGGATCGGAAGGAAAGACAGCTGCGGATTCTAGCAGCCCCGCCGCGATCGGACCGATGGCCGGTCGCGGCGGGGCCGGCCGCGCGCCGGCTACAGGTCCACCGACAGCTCCAGCTGCATCGAGCGGCCGTAGGCGTTGTAGATGCCCGAGTCGTAGTAAGGCCAGCCGCCGTTGGTCGCGTCCCTGGGCGGCCGCTTGTTGGCGATGTTGTTGACCGAGAACATCAGCCCCCACAGCTCGCTGAACCGGTAGCTGACGCTGCCGTTGAACGTGGTCCACGGGCCGATGTCGCGGCGGGTGCCGGCCTGGTTCCAGGTCGGCGCGTTGCGGATGCCGTAGACGGTGGCGCCGAGCGGGCCGCGGTTCCAGGTCACGGTGGCGGTGGTGCGGTTGTACAGCTCGTTGGAGTTGTTGCAGCACAACAGGTCCTCGACCGGGTCGCCTTCCTGGAACTGGCGGGTGTGCTTGAGCGCACGGTAGTGGCCGAGCTCGAAGTTGAAGTTGCCGGCGCTGCCCGCGTCCCAGCGGTACTGCGCGCTGCCCTGCAGGCCGGTCTGGCGCTGCTTGGACAGGTTGACCGGATAGCTGAGCACCTCCTGGATGCCGTTGGGGTCGACCGGATCGTCGGCCGGGCGCCGGGTGACCTGCGCCAGCGCGTCCCGGCAGGTCGGCGAGTTGATGTCGTACGCGGTCTGGCCGTTGTCGGACACGCCCAGCCGGCAGTTGGCCTCCAGCTCGAGGATGTCGGTGGTGCCCATCAGCTCCACCTCGTTCTCGATCTCGATCGAGTTGAAGTCCAGCGACAGGGTCAGCGCGTTCTCCAGCGTCGACCACACCACGCCGTAGGTGAAGGTCTTGGCGGTGATGTCGCGCAGGTCGCGGTTGCCGGTGGCGAAGCGCCGGATCGAGCCGTCGGCCTGCGGGCAGTCGTCGTAGTTGGACGAGCCGTAGCCGGCCGCGCGGCAGCGGTAGAAGTCGGTCGCGCTGCTGAAGCCGCTGGATTCGGACGCATACAGGTAGTACATGTCCGGCGAACGGAACGCGGTGGCGTAGCTGCCGCGCAGCAGCAGGTTGTCCAGCGGCCGGAACTCCAGCCCGCTCTTCCAGGTGAACTTGCCGTTGCCGCCGCCGCCCTGCAGCGCGTACTTGTCGTAGCGGCCGGACAGGTTGACGTTGAACATGCTCGTCACCGGCACCTGGAACTCCAGGCCGGCCGCGTACAGGTCGCGCTCGCCCTGCGCCACCGTGGCGCCGCCGTTGCCGCGGAAGATGTTCTCCGAGCCCGGCGCCGAGGAACGGTTGCTGAAGTGCTCGCGGGTGGTCTGCACGATGCCGGCGAAGCCCACCGGCCCGGCCGGCAGCTCGAACAGCGAGGTGTTGGTCAGCAGTGCGGTCGCGCTCTGGTTCCAGGCGGTGGACTTGGCCCGGTTGGTCGCGCTCCAGCGGTAGTACTGGTCGGCGGTGATCGGCTGGTACAGCAGGTCCGCGCCGGGCGCGTAGACCGGATAGCCGCCCATCTCGCCGAGCTGGGGCCCGAGGTAGTACTCGTCCACGCCGTTGGCGGCGAGGAAGTCGGTGGCCTTGCGGATCGCGCTGCTGCCGGAACGGCTCAGGTAGACGTCGTAGTCGAAGCCGCTGTCGCCGAGCGGCCCGCGCACGCCGGTGGCGATGTTGTAGGAGCGGGTGAACACGCGCTGGTCCTTGGCGTGGATGCCAACTTCCTCGGGCGCGAAGATGCGCTGCCACAGCTCGTAGCGGCCGGTGGTCTGGTTGTAGAAGCTCTGGTTCCACGACGGCAGGCCGCCGGTGTAGACCGGCTTGCCGTAGCTGAGCAGGACGTCGGCGTAGAACTCGGTCTGCGGGGTGATGTGGTAGCGCGCGAACACCGCGCCGTTGACGTTCTCCGCCTCGTTGAGCAGCGAGGCGTAGCCGACGTTGTCGTAGCTTCCGCAGTAGTAGCCGCCGGTGGAGAGGTCGCGGTAGGAATAGGCGTTGGTGCCGCCGAACAGGTTCGACAGCGGCGCGCAGGTCGCCGCGCCCGGATCGATGTAGCGGGTCGCGCCGGCGGTGAGGTCCTGCTTGAGGAAGGTGCGCGACGGGTCGACCGGATCGGCGGACGGGCTGTCGGTGGCGCTGTCCAGGTAGTCGCGGTCGAAGCCGTAGATCGGCTTCTGCTTCTCGTACTGCAGGCCGTAGCTGATGTCCAGGTTGCCCAGTTGCGCGCCGCTGCTGAACTGGAAGCGCTGGTTGCTGCCGCCGCCGTCGCTGTAGCCGCCGACCCGGTACTTGAAGTGGGTGCCCTCGACGTGGTCCTTGAGCACGATGTTGACCACGCCGGCGATCGCCGCCGAGCCGTACACCGACGACTGGCCGCCGGTCAGCACGTCGACGCGCTCGACCATGCCCATCGGGATGTTGGCGATGTCGACGATGCTGGTGTTGCCGTTGTAGGCGAGCGGGTAGCTGCTCATCGGCCGGCCGTTGAGCAGGGTCAGGGTGTAGCTGGGGTCCAGGCCGAACAGGCTGATGGTCTTGGCGCCCGGCGTGTAGTTGCCGGTGCCCTGCGAATCCTGCACCGAGCCGTTGGACTGCGGCAGCGAGCGCAGCGCGTCGAACACGTTGGTGAAGCCCTGCTTCTCCATGTCCTCGGCGGTGACCGAGGTGATCGGCGACGGCCCCTCCACCTGCGCGCGCGGGATCAGCGAG
>DNXT01000453.1 GCA_003505795.1 Lysobacteraceae bacterium
CTGTCGGGGCTGAAGCCCCTCCCACAAGGAGCCGCCAGGCAATCCCGGGAAAGCCCCGTCGCGACCGAAGTCGCTCCTGCAACCCATTACCCGTCACAGCCGTCGGCGGCAGGCCCGCCCGGCCGGGCTCAGATCACCTGCAGGTCCAGCGGCCGGGCGACGCCGGGCGCGTTCCCCGCAGTCGCGAGCGCGTCGCCGAACAGGTCGTGCTCGTCGCTGTCGGTGATCTCCACGTCGACGAACTGGCCCACGCGCACCTTCAGTTCGCCGGCATTCTGGATATGCACCAGTCCGTCGATCTCCGGCGCGTCGGCCTTCGAGCGCGCCACCGCGATGCCGTCCTCGATCGCGTCGACCAGGCACCGCTGCACGCTGCCGATCCGGGCTTCGAGCTTGGCCGCGGAGATCGCCGCCTGCTTTTCCATGAAGCGCGCCAGGCGCTCCTGCTTGAGCGCCTCCGGCACCGGATCGGGCAGCGCGTTGGCGGCCGCGCCCTGCACCGGCGAATAGGCGAACGCGCCGACCCGGTCGAGCTGGGCATGGTCGAGGAAATCCAGCAGCGCCTCGAACTCGGCGTCGGTCTCGCCGGGGAAGCCGACGATGAAGGTCGAGCGCACGGTGATCTCCGGGCAGATCTGGCGCCAGCGCAGCACCCGCTCCAGGGTCTTGTCGACCGCGCCCGGGCGCTTCATCAGCTTGAGGATGCGCGGACTGGCGTGCTGGAACGGGATGTCCAGGTACGGCAGGATCCTGCCCTCGGCCATCAGCGGCACCACGTCGTCGACGTGCGGGTACGGGTAGACGTAGTGCAGGCGGGTCCAGGCGTCCAGTTCGGACAGGCCTTCGCACAGCGCCTTCATGCGGGTGGCGTACTCGCGACCGCGCCAGGTGCCCGGCGCGTACCTGCGGTCCACGCCATAGGCCGAGGTGTCCTGCGACACCACCAGCAGCTCGCGCACGCCGCCGCGCACCAGCCGCTCGGCCTCGCGCAGCACCTCCTCGACCGGGCGCGACACCAGGTCGCCGCGCATCGACGGGATGATGCAGAAGCTGCAGCGGTGGTTGCAGCCCTCGGAGATCTTCAGGTAGGCGTAGTGGCGCGGGGTCAGCTTGACCCCGTAGTCCGGGACGAGATCGACGAACGGATCGTGCCGCGGCGGCAGCGCGGCATGCACCGCGGCCATCACGCTGTCGTAGTCCTGCGGGCCGGACACCGCCAGCACGTCCGGGTAGGCCTCGCGGATCTGCTCCGGGCGCTTGCCCAGGCAGCCGGTGACGATGACCTTGCCGTTCTCGTTCATCGCCTCGCCGATCGCCTCCAGCGATTCGGTCACCGCCGAGTCGATGAAGCCGCAGGTATTGACCACCACCACGTCGGCGGCGTCGTAGGACGGCACGATGTCGTAACCCTCCACGCGCAGCTGGGTGAGGATGCGTTCGGAATCGACGAGCGCCTTCGGACAGCCAAGGCTGACGAAGCCGACTTTGGGGTTCGACTGGGACATGGAGCGAGGGGGCCTGGGTATGGTGGGGCCTGGGGCCTGAGCCGGCGGATTATAGCCGGCCGCCTCGCCGGCTCATGAACGGGCCTGGCCGGGGCACGGCAGCCAGCCCGACGCCATATCGATCACCGGCCGGCGATAATTCCCCATCCCCGTCTGGAGAACCACCATGGCCCACTGGACCACCCTCGATACCCCCCATGGCCAGGTCGAGGCCTGGCATGCGCTCCCGTCCGGCACGCCGCGTGGCGGCCTGGTGGTGATCCAGGAGATCTTCGGCGTCAACGCCCACGTCCGCGAGGTCGCCGAGGATTTCGCCGCGCAGGGCTACGAAGTGCTGGCACCGGCGTTCTTCGACCTGGTGGAGAAGGACCTGCAGTTGCCCTACGACAACGGTGGGGTCGAGCGCGGCCTCGAACTGGTCGGCGAGGTCGGCGTGGACAAGGCGCTGGACGTGGTCGCGGCGGCGGCGACGGTGTTGGCACCGGCCGGCAAGGTCGGCACGGTCGGCTACTGCTGGGGCGGCACCATCGCCCTGCTGTCGGCGATCCGCCTCGGCCTGCCGTCGGTCAGCTACTACGGCGCCCGCAACACCCGGTTCCTCGACGAGACGCCGCGGGCGCCGGTGATGTTCCACTTCGGCGAGCGCGACCGGAGCATCCCGCCCGAGGCGGTGCAGCAGCACCGCGACAAGCTGCCGCAGATGCAGACCTTCGTCTACCCGGCCGACCATGCCTTCAACCGCAGCGTCGGCCACAACTACGAGCCGGACAGCGCCAGGCTGGCGCGCGAGCGCAGCCTGGGCTTCTTCGCCGAGCACTTGCGATGAGCGACGGCTTCCAGCTCGATCCGCGCCTGGCCGCCGACAGCGCGTTCGTCGCCGACGGCCCGCTGTCGCAGGTGCGGCTGATGGACGACACCCGCTTCCCGTGGCTGCTGCTGGTGCCGCGGGTCGCCGCCGCCAGCGAGTGGATCGACCTGGACGGCGGCCAGCAGCGCCTGCTGCTGGCCGAGCTCAACCAGGTCTCGCAGCTGCTGCGCGGCGAGGCCGGCGTGACCAAGCTCAACGTCGGCGCCCTGGGCAACATCGTGCGGCAGCTGCACGTGCACCTGGTCGGGCGCCGCGAGGGCGACGCCGCCTGGCCCGGACCGGTGTGGGGCAGCGGTCCCGCCCGGCGCTTCGAGGCGGCGGCGCTGCAGCAGCGTGTCGCCGCGTGGGCGCAGCGGCTACGATAGGCGCCCGTCCCAACCTGCCAACCGCATGAAATCGAATGTCATCGCCGCGCTGATCCTGATCGTGGTCGGCCTGCTGTTCCTGGCCAACAACCTGGGCTGGACCAACCTCAGCATCGGCAAGCTGATCACCACCTGGTGGCCGGCGATCCTGGTGGCGGTCGGCGTCGGCATGCTGTTCGGGCGCGGCAAGTAGCGCCGGCCCACTCTTCGCTGCATCGCCATCGCCGCCGGCGGCGGCGCAGCGCGGCGCATGCCACGTGCGCCCGCCGGCTGTTCAGGACGACCGGCACCCGGAAAAGTTGACTTCCGGCACCTGATCCGGCCACCGCGCGGGCGCAGCATGGCCTCGCCCCCAACCGAGGACGCCCGCCATGCACCGCCCGATTCCCGCCCTGGTCCTGATCGCCCTGGGCACCCTGTTCCTGCTGGACAACCTCGGCCTGGCCGGGATCGACGCCGGCCGCCTGATCGGCACCTGGTGGCCGGCCCTGCTGATCCTGGCCGGGGTCAACCGGCTGCTGCGCCGCGTGGACGGGAGCAGCGTCGCCGGCTGAGCCGGCATCCGCCCCGCCGCGTCAGGTGCGCGGCAGGGTCACCCCGGTCTGGCCCTGGTACTTGCCGCCGCGGTCGCGGTACGAGGTCTCGCAGACGTCGTCGGCGTCGGACTGCAGGAACAGCATCTGAGCCACGCCTTCGTTGGCGTAGATGCGCGCCGGCAGCGGCGTGGTGTTGGAGAACTCCAGGGTCACGTGGCCCTCCCATTCCGGCTCCAGCGGCGTGACGTTGACGATGATGCCGCAGCGCGCGTAGGTGCTCTTGCCCAGGCACACCACCAGCGTGTCGCGCGGGATGCGGAAATACTCCACGGTCCGTGCCAGCGCGAAGCTGTTGGGCGGGATGATGCACTCGTCGCCGACCACGTCGACGAAGCTCTTCGGATCGAACGACTTGGGGTCGACGATGGTCGAGTTGATGTTGGTGAACACCTTGAACTCGCGCGAGCAGCGCACGTCGTAGCCGTAGCTGGAAGTGCCGTAGCTGACGATGCGCTGGCCGGCGGCGTCCTGCTTGATCTGGCCCGGCTCGAACGGCTCGATCATGCCGTGCTGTTCGGCCATGCGCTTGATCCAGCGGTCGCTCTTGATGCTCATTCGGGGTCCCTGGGCTGCCTGCGTGAGGAGCGCGATTCTACCTGCAGGACGCGCGGGCTTGCGCGTCAGCTCAGCGAGGAGGAAATCGGGATGCCCGCGCGCGGCCGCCTGCCCAGCTCCTCGACCAGCCGCTGC
>DNXT01000136.1:0-305 GCA_003505795.1 Lysobacteraceae bacterium
AGCAGGCGCAGGGCTGGCGCGTGGCCGAGTTCGATGCGCCGTTGCGGGCCGGCGCCAACCGCATCGTCCTGGACGGCCCTTCGCGCCCGCTGGACTACGACTACATCGAAATCGAAACGGTGGCGTTATGACCGGAATCGGGATGCAGGTCTTGTACGAACCCGCGGTCAAGCCCTATTGTCGGATAATAGGCAAAGCCGCGATGCGCGGCGATTCCTTCCGAAGGGGCTTCAGTGAAACGGATCGCAGTCCGCAACCTGCACGATCAGGTGATCCAGGAACTGGGCCGGCTGATCGTCAACGGC
>DNXT01000136.1:473-4005 GCA_003505795.1 Lysobacteraceae bacterium
GGCCGGCTGATCGTCAACGGCGAGATCAAGCCTGGCGAATTGCTGCCTCGCGAGGAGACGCTGGCGCAGAACATGGCGGTCAGCCGCACCGCGCTGCGCGAGGCCCTGAAGGTATTGGGCTCGAAGGGGCTGATCGAGACCCGCCAGAAGACCGGGACCCGGGTGCGCGAGACCCGCTACTGGAACCAGCTGGACGCCGACATCCTGGCATGGCGTTGCGCGTCGATGCCGACCGAGGACTTCGTCGAGAAGCTGGTGGAGATGCGCGAGATCATCGAGCCGGCCGCCGCGGCGGCCGCGGCCAGGCGCCGCACCCCGGAGCAGCTGGCGCGGATCAAGAGCGCCTACGAGGCCATGGCCGCGGCCGAGGACCAGAACGCCTGGGCGAAGGCCGACCTGAGCTTCCACGCCTGCGTGCTGGATGCGGCCAACAACGAGCTGATGGGCTCGCTGTTCTCGGTGATCGACACCGCGCTCGGCGCATACTTCCTGCTGTCGGCGCGGACCGCCGTGCACTTCAAGTACTCGCTGCCGCGGCACCTGGCGGTCTACGAGGCCATCCGCCTCAAGCGTCCGGAATCGGCGCGCGAGGCGATGCACCGCATGATCGTGGACTCCCGCGCCAACATCAAACGCAGAGCACGCGTCCGTCCCTCCCCGCGCTGACGGAGGCCGCATGAACACCGCATGGCTGCAACCTCTTCCCCTGGTTGCGATCCTGCGGGGACTCGCGCCGCGCGACGCGCTCGCCATCGGCACCGCGCTGGTGGACGAAGGCTTCCGCATCATCGAGGTGCCGCTGAACTCGCCGCAGCCGCTGGACAGCATCGCGCTGCTGGCGCGCGCCTTCGGCGAGCGCTGCCTGGTCGGCGCCGGCACCGTCATCACCGCGGCGCAGGTGTACGAGGTGGCACGCGCGGGCGGCAAGCTGATCGTGATGCCGCACGCCGATACCGCGGTCATTGCCGCCGCGAAGGCGGCCGGCCTGATCTGCACCCCGGGCGTGTCCACGATCACCGAGGCGTTCGCCGCGCTCCATGCCGGCGCCGACGCGCTGAAGCTGTTCCCGGCCGAGCAGCTGCTGTCGGTGGTGATGAAGGCCTGGCTCAGCGTCCTGCCGCCCGGCACCGACCTGCTGCCGGTGGGCGGGATCACGCCCGACAACATGGCCGCCTACTGCCACGCCGGCGCGCGCGGGTTCGGCATCGGCTCCTCGCTCTACAAGCCCGGAATGAACGCCGCCGAGGTGCGCGGCCGCGCGCGTTCCTGCATCGATGCCTGGCACACGGCACAAAGGACTTCCGCCCCATGAAGATCACCGCCATCACCACGTTCCTGGTTCCGCCGCGCTGGCTGTTCGTCCGCATCGACACCGATGCCGGCATCAGCGGCTGGGGAGAGCCGGTCGTCGAAGGCCGCGCGCACACCGTCGCCACCGCCGTCGACGAGCTTTCCGACTATCTCATCGGCAAGGATCCGCGCCACGTCGAGGACCACTGGAACGTGCTGTACCGCGGCGGCTTCTATCGCGGCGGCCCGGTGCTGATGAGCGCGCTGGCCGGGCTCGACCAGGCACTGTGGGACATCCACGGCAAGGCCATGGGCGTGCCGGTGCATGTCCTGCTGGGCGGCCCGGTGCGCAACCGCATCCGCGTCTACTCGTGGATCGGCGGCGACCGGCCGGCCGATACCGCGCGCGCCGCCAGCAGCGCGGTCGAGCGCGGCTTCGGCGCGGTCAAGATGAACGCCACCGAGGAGGTGCAGTTCGTCGACACCCACGAGAAGGTCACCAAGGTGCTGGAGAACGTGCAGGCGGTGCGCGACGCGGTCGGCCCCGGCATCGGCCTGGCGGTGGACTTCCACGGCCGCGTGCACAAGCCGATGGCGCGCGTGCTGATGCGCGAGCTGGCGCCGTTCGGGCTGATGTTCATCGAGGAGCCGGTGCTGTCCGAGCACCTGGAGGCCATTCCGGAACTGGCCGCGATCGCGCCGGCGCCGATCGCGCTGGGCGAGCGGCTGTATTCGCGCTTCGATTTCAAGCGCGTGCTGCAGACCGGCGGCGTGGACATCATCCAGCCCGATCCCTCGCACGCCGGCGGCATCACCGAGACCCGCAAGATCGCGGCGATGGCCGAGGCCTACGACGTCGCCGTCGCCCTGCACTGCCCGCTCGGCCCGATCGCGCTGGCCGCCAACCTGCAGCTCGACGCGGTCTGCTACAACGCCTTCATCCAGGAGCAGAGCCTGGGCATCCACTACAACGCCGGCAACGACCTGCTCGACTACCTGGCCGACCGCGCGCCGTTCGCCTACGAGGCGGGCTACGTCGCCATTCCCGGCGGGCCGGGCCTGGGCATCGAAATCAATCAGGACTACGTGGACCAACGCGCGGCCGAGGGCCATCGCTGGCGCAATCCGGTCTGGCGCCACGCCGACGGCAGCGTGGCCGAATGGTGAGCCCGGCGATGCAATCGACCATGACCGCCGACGGTCCGATGGGACGCTATCCGAGCCTGGACGGCCGCGCGGTGCTGGTCACCGGCGGCGCCACCGGCATCGGCGCCGCGTTCGTCGAGCATTTCGCCCGCCAGGGCGCGCGCGTGGCCTTCCTGGATATCGACGACGCCGGCGCAGGCGCCCTGCTCGGGCGCGTCGCCGGGGTGCCGTACCGGCCGCTCTACCTGCACTGCGACGCCACCGACGTGACGGCGCTGCAGGCCGGCATTGACGCCGTGCGCGACCGCATCGGTCCGCTCGGCGTGCTGGTCAACAACGCGGCCAACGACGTGCGCCACCGTTTCGGCGACACGACCGCGGCCGACTTCGAGCGCAACGTCGCGGTCAACCTGCGCCACCAGTACTTCGCCACGCAGGCGGTGGTCGGCGACATGCGCGGCCTCGGCGGCGGCTCGGTGATCTGCCTGGGTTCCACCAGCTGGATGATCAAGAACGCCGGCTATCCGATGTACACGATGGCCAAGTCGGCGGTGCACGGGCTGGTCAACGGGCTGGCGCGCGAACTGGGCCGGGAACGCATCCGCATTAATGCGCTGGTGCCCGGCTGGGTGATCACCGACAAGCAGCGCCGCCTGTGGCTGGACGCCGAGGGCGAGGCGCAGATCCGTCGTTCGCAATGCCTGCCCGGCTACCTGCAGCCCGACGACCTGGCGCGGATGGCGTTGTTCCTGGCCGCCGACGACAGCCGCATGTGCACCGGCCAGCAATTCATCGTCGACGGCGGCTGGGTGTGACCGTGGCCGCATGCCCCAGGCAGGCGGCCCGGCGCGCCCGGCGCCGGTCGTTCGCATAACGCCCCGCGTCCGGGACGCGGTGTATCGCTTCGTGGAGATCAGCAATGCGTCTTTCCAACCTCGACATCGGCATCGTGCTGGCCTACCTGGTCGGCATCTTCGTCCTTGCCCAATGGGTCTCGCGCGAGAAGGCCGGGCACGACAAGAGCGCCGAGGACTACTTCCTGGCCAGCAAGTCGCTGCCGTGGTGGGCGATCGGCGCCTCGCTGATCGCGGCCAAC
>DNXT01000163.1:0-2322 GCA_003505795.1 Lysobacteraceae bacterium
CTGCGAACCGAGCGCGCCGCGGGCCCGCTCGACGGCCAGACCCTGGTGCTGACCGGCACGCTGTCGTCGCTGACCCGCGACGCCGCGCGCGAACGGCTGGAGGCGCTGGGCGCGAAGGTGGCCGGCAGCGTGTCTAGGAAGACCGCCTTCGTGGTCGCCGGCGAGGACGCCGGCTCCAAGCTGGACAAGGCGCAGGCGCTGGGCGTGGAGGTCTGGGACGAGGCCCGGCTGCTCGCGTTCCTGGCCCGGCACGAGGCCTGAGGCGGCGATGGAATCGATCGACATCGAGGCGCTGCGGTTGCGCGCCCGGCTCAACGCGGCGATCCGCGGGTTCTTCGCCGAGCGCGGCGTGCTCGAGGTGGAGACCCCGGTGATGTCCGCGGCCGGCAACACCGAGCCGAACATCGAGAGTTTCTCGACCCGCTTCAGCGGGCACGTCGATGCGGGCCCGCCGCTGCGCTGGCTGCGCACCTCGCCGGAGTACCCGCTCAAGCGCCTGCTCGCCGCGGGCGTGGGCGACTGCTACGAGCTGGGCCGGGTGTTCCGCAACGGCGAGGCCGGCGGCCGCCACAATCCCGAGTTCAGCATGCTCGAGTGGTACCGGCTCGGCTGGGACCATCGCCGGCTGGCCGACGAGACCGTCGCCCTGGTGCAGGCCGCGCTCGCGCTGGTCGATCGCCAGGCCACGGTGCAGGTCGCCAGTTACCGCCAGCTGTTCGTCGAGGTGGCGGGCGTGGATCCGTTCGCGGCCACGCAGGACGAACTGCGCGGCGCGCTCGGCGATGTCGGCGTGGATCCGCGCGGGCTCGGGCGCGACGACTGGCTCGACCTGCTGATGACCCACCGCATCCAGCCGTCGTTCGCGGCCGGGCGCATCACCGTCGTCCACGACTGGCCGGCGAGCCAGTGCGCGCTGGCCAGGATCCGCGACGGCGATCCGCCGGTGGCCGAGCGGTTCGAGCTGTACCTGGGCGTCCACGAAGTCGCCAACGGCTACCACGAGCTCAACGATGCCGACGAGCAGCGGCGCCGGTTCCTGCGCGACAACCAGGTCCGCGCCGGCCGCGGTTTGCCGCAGGTGCCGCTGGACGGACGCCTGTTGGCGACGCTGTCGCACCTGCCCGATTGCGCCGGCGTGGCGGTGGGCGTGGACCGCCTGCTGATGGCGATGCGCGGCACCATGCGCATCGCCGACGTGCTCGCGTTCGACTTTGCGCGCGCATGACCGCGGCGTTGCAGCGCCCGTATTGATTTCTTCACGCCGAAGGTGATCTGATCGCGATGCCCCAGGGATGGTGGTGATTTTTCGTTCAGTTATCGGGGGAGTCGCGGGATGAAGTGGTTCGTCGGCGTCTGGGGTCTGTTGTGGCTGCCTGCTTGGTCGATGGCCGCCGATCAGCCCGATGCCGGTCTTCCCCGGCAGGTGCGCTGCGAATCGCGCGACATGGCGCGCGAGCATTGCGCGCTCGATACCCGCAGCGGCGTGCAGCTGGTGAAGCAGCTGTCGGAGAACAGCTGCATCCGCGGCAGCGAGTGGGACGTGGACCGCGACGGCGTCTGGGTCGCGTTCGGCTGCCGCGCCGAGTTCCGCGCGCTCGACGCGCAGGCGGCGCCGTTGATGCGGCGCGTGATCCGCTGCGACTCGGATGGCCGCCAGGAAACCTGCCCGGTGATCCTCAAGGGCGCGCCGGTACGCCTGCTGCGCCAGCTGTCGGCATGGCCGTGCAAGGAGGGGCGCAGCTGGGGCGTGCGCCGCAACGAGATCTGGGTCTCGCGCGGCTGCGACGGCGAATTCGAGATCGGCGCCGAGGACGGCTCCGGGTTCGTCGACGCCCCGCGCATGCTGACCTGCGAGTCGAAGAGCCGCGTGCGGCGGATGTGCGGCATCTCGGTGGAGCGCGAGGTGCGGCTGGGACGGCAGATCTCCGGCACCCCGTGCGTGGAAGGCGAGAACTGGGGCTGGAGCCGCGACGGGGTCTGGGTCAACGACGGCTGCCGCGCCGAGTTCGTGGTGAACTAGCTTTACCGGGAATAGGGAGTCGGGAACAGGGAACAGGAAGAGCGGGAAGCGGACCATCGCGATTCCCCATTCTCCATTCCCCATTGCCGGCTCTTACAATGGGCGCATGAACGACACCGCCATCGACTACGCCCGCTACGACCACATCCGCCCGATCCTCTGGACCGGCGAGGCGCTCGAGCTGCTGGACCAGCGCAAGCTGCCGTTCGTGGTCGAGCACGTGCACTGCCGCAGCAGCGACGAGGTGGCGCAGGCCATCCACGCGCTGGCGGTGCGTGGCGCGCCGGCGATCGGCATCGCCG
>DNXT01000163.1:2567-2856 GCA_003505795.1 Lysobacteraceae bacterium
GCGATCGGCATCGCCGCCGGCTGGGGCGTGGTGCTCGGCGCGGGCGAAATCGAGGCGGCCGACGGCGCCGAAGCGCTGCAGAAGCTCGAACCGGCGCTGCAGCGGCTCAATGCCGCGCGCCCGACCGCGGTCAACCTGGCCTGGGCGCTGGCGCGCATGCGCCGCACCCTGGGCGCGGCCGGTGCCGACTGGCGCGCGGTGATCGCGCGCGAGGCGCAGGCGATCTCCGACGAGGACCTGGCCGCCAACCGCCACATGGGCGCGCTCGGCGCCGGCCTGATCGCGCCCG
>DNXT01000162.1:0-2387 GCA_003505795.1 Lysobacteraceae bacterium
GCTTGCCCAGCCCGGCCGGGCCGCACAGCAGCAGGCCGTGGCCCAGGCGCCCGGCGTCCAGCGCCGCCACCGTCTGGTCGTAGGCGCGCTGCTGCCACGGAGAGAACCCGGTGCTCACGCCGCGTCCCCCTGCACGAAGGTGGCGACCGCGGCTGCGACGTCGCGCGCCACCTCCAGCGGCGTCTGCCCGGCATCGATGACCCGGAACCGCTGCGGATACGCGGCGGCGCGCTGACGGAAGCCGGCGCGCACGCGCTCGAAGAAGTCGTCGTGCTCGCTCTCGATGCGGTCCGGCCACAGGTCGCGGCCACTGGTGCGGGCGCGGCCGGTGCGCACGTCCAGGTCGAGCAGCAGGGTCATGCCCGGGGCGATGCCGACCGTGCGCCGCTCCAGGTCCGCGATCCAGGCAGGGTCGAGCCCGCGCCCTTCGCCCTGGTAGGCGTAGCTGGAATCGGTGAAGCGGTCGCTGACCACGAACGCGCCGCGCTGCAGGGCCGGTCGGATCACCTCGCGCACGTGCTGGGCGCGCGCGGCGAACACCAGCAGCAGTTCGGTCTCCGCCGCCAGCGGCTCGGCCGCCGTGGCCTCGCCCTTGTCGAGCAGCAGGCCGCGGATGCGCTCGGCCAGCGGCGTGCCGCCGGGCTCGCGGGTGAGCACCACCTCGTGCCCGTGTCCGCCCAGCCAGTTGCGGATCGCGTTGATCGCGGTGGTCTTGCCCGCGCCCTCGCCGCCTTCCAGGCTGATGAAGCGCGGGTGTTGCAGCAGCGCCGGGCTCATGGCCTGACCGCCTCTGCCGGCGGCTGGCGCAGGCGCTGCAGGTATTGCGACACGGCCGCGTTGTGCTGGTCGTAGCTGTCGGAAAACACGTGCGCGCCGCTGCCGTCGCCGACCGCGACGAAGTACAGGGCGCTGCCCGGCGCCGGCTTCACCGCCGCCAGCAGCGCGTCGCGCCCGGGCATCGCGATCGGGGTCGGGGTCAGCCCGGTGCGCACGTAGGTGTTGTAGGGCGTGTCGGTGGTCAGGTCGCGCTTGCGGATGTTGCCGTCGTAGGCGCTGCCGATGCCGTAGATCACGGTCGGATCGGTCTGCAGCTTCATGCCGAGCTTGAGCCGGCGCGCGAACACGCCGGCGATCTGCGGCCGCTCGGCCGGCAGCGCGGTTTCCTTCTCCACGATCGAGGCCAGGATCAGGGCCTGTTCCGGCGTCTGCAGCGGCAGGTCGTCGGCGCGCTGCTCCCAGGCGGCCGCCAGCGCCTTTTCCATCGCCGCGTGCGCGCGGCGCAGCACGTCCAGGTCGGTATCGCCGCGCTGGTAGAGATAGGTTTCGGGCAGGAAACGGCCTTCCGGGTGCTGCCCGGCGAAGCCGAGCCGGGCCATCAGCGCCGCGTCGTCGAGCTCGGCGGTCTCGTGCAGCAACGGCGTCGCCGCGTTCAGCGCGTTGCGCAGCTGGCGGATGTTCCAGCCCTCCACCACGGTGAAGCGGTACTGGATCACCCGGCCCTGGCGCATCCGCACCAGCAGCTCGCGCGGCGACAGCGCCGGCTGCAGCGCGTACTCGCCGATCTTCAGCTTGCCGGCCGCATCGAGCTGGCGCGCCAGCAGTTGCCATTCCAGGTCCGAACCGACCTCCACCCCGGCCGCGCGCAGCTTGCGCAGCACCGCCTTGAGCGAATCGCCGGACGCCACCACCACGCTCGGCTGCGCGGCCGCCAGCGGCTGCGCGGCGAAGCGCTCGTAGCGCTGCCACAGCCAGCCCGCCACCGCCGCGCCCAGCAGCGCCAGCAACAGCAGCGCCGCGAGCACGGCCAGACATCCTCGTTTACCGCCTGCCGCCACAACCACCTCGGTCAATCGTCCAGTGCCGTGCAGGATACCGTGCGCACCGGCGTCGCGAGCGCAACGCGCTCATCGGTCCGCCCGCTCCAGCGCCCGCAGCAGGCCGCGGGCCTTGGCGCGGGTCTCGTCCAGCTCGCGCTCGGCGACCGAGTCGACGACGATGCCGGCGCCGGTGCGGAAGCGGATCTCCGCGCCGAGCACTTCGGCGGTGCGGATCAGGATGTTCAGGTCCAGGTCGCCGTCGCGGTTCAACCAGCCGAACGCGCCGGTATAGGCGCCGCGCGCGGTCTGCTCCAGCTCGGCGATGATCTGCATGCAGCGCACCTTGGGGCAACCGGTGATGGTGCCGCCGGGGAACACCGCGCGGATCACCTCGCCCGGAGTGGTGCCGGCGCGCAGCCTGCCGCGCACGTTGCTGACGATGTGGTGCACGTGCGCGTAGCTCTCCACGGTCATCAGCTCGTCGACCTCGACCGTGCCCGGCGCGCAGACCCGGCCCAGGTCGTTGCGCTCCAGGTCGATCAGCATCACGTGCTCGGCGCGCTCCTTCGG
>DNXT01000162.1:2643-2855 GCA_003505795.1 Lysobacteraceae bacterium
GTGCTCGGCGCGCTCCTTCGGGTGCCCGACCAGTTCGCGGATGCGCTCGGCATCGTCGTCGCCCGGGAAGCGCGGGCGCGTGCCGGCGATCGGCCGGGTCTCGACCACGTCGCCGCGCACCGACACCAGCCGCTCGGGCGAGGAACTCACCACCGCCCTGCCCTGGGCGACGAACAATCCGGCGAACGGCGCCGGGTTGGCGGCGCGCAGGC
>DNXT01000079.1 GCA_003505795.1 Lysobacteraceae bacterium
CGCAAGGCCTCGCCCCAGGCGCTCCAGTACTGCCGCGCCAGGTCCTCGAAACCACCGTCTCCCGCGTCCTTCGCCGTCATCGTCCGCTCCCGTTCGCCGCCCGCCTGCAATGCTACCGCCGATGGCTCACGGCTTGGGAATGCGCAGGGTCTTGCTGATCATCAACGAGCCGGACAGCGCGAACACCAGCACCAGCGGATGCAGCTGCCAGGGGCCGAGCTGCCATTGCCCCCACCACAAGGCGTCGCCGACGTGCCCGCCGGCCGCGGCGATCGCCAGCACGATCACCAGCACCAGGCTGGTCGGTATCGGGGTGCCCTCGAAGTAAGCCACCTTGTCGCCCTCGCCGGCGATTTCCTCGGCGGTCACGTTGTAGCGGGCCAGGCGGCTGACGCCGCAGCAGACGAAGTAGCTCAGCACCAGCCAGTCCCAGCCGCCCTGCATCCCGCACGCGTAGCCCAGCGCCGCCGGGGCGACGCCGAAGGAAATCACGTCGGCCAGCGAATCCAGCTCGCGGCCCAGGGTCGAGGACGACTTGCGCCAGCGGGCGATGCGCCCGTCCAGCGCGTCGAACACGAACGCCAGCGGGATCAGCGCCATGCCCCACAGCAGGTCGCCACGGTGTCCGTCCTGCAGGAAGCGCAGCGCGGCGAAGATCGCGCCGGTCCCGCAGAACGCGTTGGCCAGAGTGAACCAGTCGGCAAGCTGGAAGTCGCGCAGCATCGAAAAATGGCGTTTCATGCGAACCCGACAATGGAAACCGTCCACAGGGTAGCGCGAGCGGCCCCGGCGCGGCGAACCCTCTTTCTTTATTCCTCAGCCAAGGACACCGAGACCATGCTCCACATCCTCATCACCGGCGCGGCCAGCGGGATCGGCGCCGGCGTGGCCCGCGAACTGGCCGCGGCCGGGCATCACCTGTTGGTCAGCGACCTGTCGGCGGCGGCCGCCCAGCCGGTGGTCGACGGGATCCTCGCCGGCGGCGGCTCCGCGCAGGCGCTCGCGCTGGACGTCGCCTCCGACGCCAGCGTCGCCGCCGCCCTCGCCGGCCTGGCGCAGCCGGTCGACGTGCTGGTCAACAACGCCGGCCTGCAGCACGTGTCCGCGCTAGAGCAGTTCCCCATGGAGAAGTGGGACCTGCTGGTCCAGGTCATGCTGACCGGCGTCGCCCGCCTGACCCGCGCGCTGCTGCCCGCGATGCGCGCCCGCGGCTTCGGCCGCATCGTCAACATCGGCAGCATCCACTCGCTGGTCGCCAGCCCGTACAAGAGCGCCTACGTGGCCGCCAAGCACGGCCTGGTCGGATTCTCCAAGGTACTGGCGCTGGAGACCGCCGACACCGACATCACCGTCAACACGCTGTGCCCCAGCTACGTGCGCACGCCGCTGGTCGAGCGCCAGATCGCCGACCAGGCGCGCACCCGCGGCATCGCCGAGTCCGACGTGGTCCGGCAGATCATGCTGGCGCCGATGCCCAAGGGCGTCTTCATCGAGTACGACGAGCTGGCCGGCGCCATCGCCTTCCTGATCTCGCGCGCGGCGCGCAACATCACCGGCCAGACCATCGCGCTGGACGGAGGCTGGACCGCGCAGTGAGCGCGGCGCGGTGAAAATATGGCCAGCGCTCTCGACCGCCAGGCCGGGCAAGGCGCGCGCATGCTTGTCCACAGGCTTGTCCGGAAGTGATCCACAGGAGGTGTGGAAAACCCGGCCTCCGGCATCGCCGCATCGTTCAGAGCCGCGAATAGGACCAGGATTGCATGCGGCCGTCGCGGTACGGCATCACCCCGTGGAACGGACGCGGGTCGGCATCGAACACCAGCGGCAGGAAATGGCGGTCGCCTTCCCACAGCGGCAATTCCCCGAGACGCTCCACCTCCACCCATTCCAGCGCGCCTTCCGGATTGGACTGCTTGGGCTCGCCGCTGAAGCGGTCGATCACGAACACGAAACCGAGCCAGTCCTCGCCGTGCTTGCCGAAGCCCGGCCAGCTGAGGGTGCCGCGGAAGCGCATCGCGTCGCATTCGATGCCGGCCTCTTCGAGGATCTCGCGGCGCATGCCGGCGAGTACGTCCTCGTCCGGCTCGACCTTGCCGCCGAGTCCGTTGTACTTGCCCAGGTGGTGGTCGCCCGGCCGCGCGTTGCGGTGGATCATCAGCACGCGCCTGCCGTCCGGCGACAGCACGTAGCCCAGGGTCGCGACGATCGGGGTATAGGGCATGCGGCGATTCCCAAAACCGGAATTATGCCCGATCGGCGATCCGGACCGTGCCGGTCAGGTCAGCGACAGCGACGACGCAGCCGCGCCCAGCGGCACCCCGGCCGGGCGCAGCCGGGCCAGGCCGTGCCCGCGCTCGGCCAGGTACTCCAGCCATTTGCCGAGGAAGGTGTTCATCCGCATGCGGTGGTTGATCAGTTCCTGCGGCGGCGGATACAGGCCCATCACGTCCTGCCAGCGCCGGCCGACATAGCAATGGGTGGTCTCGGCCTGGCGCGCGTCGCGGTAGACCCGCACGAAGGCCGAGGGGTCGGGCTCGCCGGTGACCGGGTCGCACAGGTCGTAGGTCAGGCGCAGCTCGACGGTGTAGCGATGCTGCTCGATCACCTCCAGCCGCAGGTCCAGGCCGTCGCCGACGCTGGACAGGTAGGTTCCCCGCGCCAGGTCGCAAGGCGCGAACAGGCGGTTGAGGTGGGTGTAGTTCTCCGCATACAGCCCCATCAGCCAGCCGAAGCGGCTCAGGCGGGGAATGCGTTCATGGCGGGCGAAGGCGGACTGCATGCGTCGATCCTACACGCTGCACTGCGGCAACGGCAGCATTGACGGCGCCCCCGCCCGGCCCCACATTGGGGATCGGCGCCGCCCCGCCCGCCCGGCCGGCTCAGAACATCTCGCGCTGCAGCCCGAACGTGGTCAGCACCTTGCTGGAGATTTCCTCGATCGAGGTATGGGTGGTGCTCAGGGTCGGAATGCGCTCGGCCTTGAACATGTGCTCGGCCGCGGCCACCTCGCGCCGGCAGGTCTCGGCGGCGGCGTAGCGCGAATTGGGGCGGCGCTCCTGGCGGATCTGCTGCAGCCGGTCCGGGTCGATCGTCAGCCCGAACAGTTTCCTGCGGTACTGCCGCAGCCGCGGCGGCAGGCGGTCGGTTTCCAGGTCCTCGTCGGTCAGCGGGTAGTTGGCCGCCTTCACCCCGTAGTGCAGCGCCAGGTAGATGCAGGTCGGGGTCTTGCCGGCGCGCGACACCGCGACCAGGATCACGTCGGCCTCGTCGTAGTTGATCGCGATGCCGTCGTCGTGGCTCAGCGCGAAGTTCATCGCGTTGATGCGCCGGTGGTAGGTCTCGAAGTCCACCATGCCGTGCGCCTGGCCGACCCGCGAATGCCGGGGCGAGTTCAGTTCGCGCTCCAGCGGCTCGATGAACGGGGCGAACACGTCCAGCATCAGCGCCCCGCTCTCGGCCAGGATCATGCTCAGGCCCGGGTCCACGCACGAGTTCACCACGATCGGGCGGACCTGGTAGCGCTCGCCGGCGGCATGGATCCGCTGGCAGGCGTCGCGCGCTTTTTCTGGATCGTCGATGAACGACATGCGGTCGGTGACGAAGCTGAAACCGCTGAACTGGGTGAGCAGGCTGTGCCCAATGGTTTCAGCGGTGATACCGGTTCCATCGGAGACGTAGAACACCGGCCGGATCGTTGACATCGAGTTGACCTCGCTTGCTCAAATGCAAAAAACGCGCCGGTTCGAGCTTGTGCAGTGCGCGCTGTGCACTGCATCATAGCGGCTTCTTCCTACGGACGCGGCCATCCAGCCCGCCTCGGGCGATGGCCAAACGGAGCATCGCGCTTGAACGAGAATATCCTGTGGTTGCATGAGTTGCGCCTGGCCGACCTGGCACGCGTGGGCGGCAAGAACTCGTCGCTGGGCGAAATGATCGGCAACCTCGCCGGGCTGGGGGTATCGGTTCCCGGCGGCTACGCCACCACCGCCGAGGCGTTCAAGGATTTCATCGCCCACAACGACCTGTCCAAGCGCATCTTCGACCGGCTGGCGACGCTGGATGTCGAGGATGTCGGCGCATTGACCGCCGCCGGCAAGGAGATCCGCGGCTGGGTCACCGACGCCCCGCTGCAGCCGCAGCTCGACAGCGACATCCGCAGCGCCTACGCCAGGCTCAGCGCCGACAACGGCGGCGGCGACGTGGCCGTGGCGGTGCGCTCCTCGGCCACCGCCGAGGACCTGCCCGACGCCTCCTTCGCCGGCCAGCAGGAAACCTTCCTCAACGTCACCGGCGCCGACGACGTCGTGCACAAGGTCAAGGAAGTGTTCGCCTCGCTGTACAACGACCGCGCGATCGCCTACCGCGTCCACCACGGCTTCAAGCACGAGGACGTGTTCCTGTCGGCCGGCGTGCAGCTGATGGTGCGCTCGGGCGTGGGCTCGTCCGGCGTGCTGTTCACCCTGGACACCGAGTCCGGCTTCCGCGACGTGGTGTTCGTGACCTCCTCGTTCGGCCTCGGCGAGATGGTCGTGCAGGGCGCGGTCAATCCGGACGAGTTCTACGTCTACAAGCCCACCCTGCAGGCCGGCAAGCCGGCGATCCTGCGCCGCTCGCTCGGCAGCAAGGCGATCCGCATGGTGTATTCGGACGTCCCCGGCGAGCGCGTGCGCACCGAGGACACCCCGGTCGAGCTGCGCAACACCTTCTCGATCAGCGACGAGGACGTGCAGGAACTGGCCAAGCAGGCCCTCGTCATCGAAAAGCACTACGGCCGCCCGATGGACATCGAGTGGGCCAAGGACGGGGTCAGCGGCAAGCTGTTCATCGTGCAGGCGCGCCCGGAGACGGTGAAGTCGCGCAGCCACGCCACCCAGATCGAACGCTTCGCGCTCGACGCCAAGGGCGCCAAGGTGCTGGCCGAGGGCCGCGCGGTCGGCGCCAAGATCGGCGCCGGCGTGGCCCGCGTGGTGCGCTCGCTGGACGACATGAACAAGGTCCAGGCCGGCGACGTGCTGATCGCCGACATGACCGATCCCGACTGGGAGCCGGTGATGAAGCGCGCCTCGGCGATCGTCACCAACCGCGGCGGCCGCACCTGCCACGCGGCGATCATCGCGCGCGAGCTGGGGGTGCCGGCGGTGGTCGGCTCCGGCAACGCGACCGAGGTGATCGGCGATGGCCAGGAAGTCACGGTCAGCTGCGCCGAAGGCGACACCGGCTTCATCTACGAGGGCAAGCTGGCGTTCGAGCGCACCACCACCGACCTGGGCAACATGCCGCCGGCGCCGCTCAAGATCATGATGAACGTCGCCAACCCCGAGCGCGCGTTCGACTTCGGCCAGCTGCCCAACGCCGGCATCGGCCTGGCGCGCCTGGAGATGATCATCGCCAGCCACATCGGCATCCACCCCAACGCGCTGCTCGAGTATTCCAGGCAGGACGCCGAGACCCGCAAGAAGATCGACGCCCGGACCGCCGGCTACGGCGACCCGGTGGATTTCTACGTCAACCGCCTGGCCGAGGGCATCGCCACGCTGACCGCGTCGGTGGCGCCGCACACGGTGATCGTGCGCCTGTCGGACTTCAAGTCCAACGAGTACGCCAACCTGATCGGCGGCACGAACTACGAGCCGCACGAAGAGAACCCGATGATCGGCTTCCGCGGCGCCAGCCGCTACGTCGATCCGTCCTTCACCCAGGCGTTCGCGCTGGAGTGCAAGGCGGTGCTGAAGGTGCGCAACGAGATGGGCCTGGACAACCTCTGGGTGATGATCCCGTTCGTGCGCACCCTGGAGGAAGGCCGCAAGGTGGTCGAGGTACTGGCCGAGAACGGCCTGCGCCAGGGCGAGAACGGCCTGAAGATCATCATGATGTGCGAGGTGCCGTCGAACGCGTTGCTGGCCGACGAGTTCCTGGAGATCTTCGACGGCTTCTCGATCGGCTCCAACGACCTGACCCAGCTGACCCTGGGTCTGGACCGCGATTCCTCGATCGTCGCGCACCTGTTCGACGAGCGCAATCCGGCGGTCAAGAAGCTGCTGTCGATGGCGATCAAGGCCGCGCGCGCCAAGGGCAAGTACGTGGGCATCTGCGGCCAGGGCCCGTCGGACCACCCGGACCTGGCCGAGTGGCTGATGCAGGAAGGCATCGAATCGGTGTCGCTCAACCCCGACACCGTGGTCGACACCTGGCTGCGCCTGGCCAAGCTCAAGGCCGCCGGCGCCTGACGCGGCATTGATCCGCCGGCCGCTACATTAGGCCCCACGCAAGCCCCGCCCTGCGGGGCTTGCGCGTTTCAGCGCCCCGCGCACCCTCGCAAGGAGACCCGCATGGCCCAACCCGCCTCCCCCCCGCCCGCGACGCCGGTCGCAGCTCCGTCCTGGCTGCACGGCGTCGACTGGCAACACCTGCTCGAACGCTACGGCGTGCCGCTGCTGTCCGCCCTCGTCGTCCTGCTGATCGGCCTGTGGCTGGCGAAGTGGCTGACCAATCGCGCGCTGCCGCGCGTCACCCATCGCCTCGACCCGATGCTGGGTACGTTCCTGCGCAACATCGTCTATGTCGCGGCGCTGGTGATCGTGGTGGTGCTGGCCATCAGCACCCTCGGCGTGCCGATCTCGCCGCTGCTGGCGGTGCTCGGTACCGCCGGCCTGGCGATCGGCCTGGCGCTGAAGGATTCGCTCTCCAACATCGCCTCCGGCGTGATGCTGGTGACCCTGCGTCCGTTCCACGTCGGCCACGTGGTGACGGTGGCCGGCCAGACCGGCACGGTGCGCGAGGTGCGCATCTTCCAGACCGTGCTGGAAGGCGCGGACAGGCAGATCTTCACCATCCCCAACAACCTGATCACCGCCTCGGCGATCATCAACCTGACCGCGCAGCCGACGCGGCGCGTGGAACTGGTGATCGGCATCGGCTACGACGACGACATCCAGGTCGCGCGCGAGGTGGCCCTGCAGCTGATGCACGCCGACGCGCGCGTGCTGAAAGACCCGGCCCCGGACGTGGTGGTCTACGAGCTGGCCGCGAACTCGATCAATCTCGGCATCCGCTGCTACGTCAACTCCGCGGACTGGTTCGGCACCAAGGTGACGCTGCTGGAGCAGATCAAGCTCGGCTACGACCAGGCAGGCATCAACATCCCCTACCCGCAGCAGGACATGCACCTGTACCTGCACGGCAAGGACGGCAAGCAGGTCGGCATCGACGCGCTGGTGCGCACCGCCAAGCCGGCCGGCGACGCGCCGATCGAGCCGCCGCCGGAACCGCGCTGAGCGAAGGCCGCACGCCTGCCGCAGGAGCGACTTCGGTCGCGATGGGGCTTTTGTGCATTTTGTGCAGGCCCTTGCGCGCCCCCATGTACGGATTCAAAGGGCCAGCCCCGTCGCGACCGAAGCCGCTCCCACGAACAAGCGAGCGTAAAGCGCGCTCAGTCCTGCCCGGGGAAGCCCGCCAGCTCGCCCATGAACTGGCGGTAATGGCGCAGCTCGGCGATCGAGTCGTGCACGTCGCTCAACGCGGTATGGCTGGAGGTCTTGGTCACCGCGCCGAGCACGCCCGGCGCCCAGCGCCGGGCCAGCTCCTTGATCGTGGAGACGTCCAGGTTGCGGTAGTGGAAGTAGCGCTCCAGGCGCGGCATCTGCCGGTGCAGGAAGCGGCGGTCCTGGCAGATCGAGTTGCCGCACATCGGCGAGGCGCCGGCCTTGATCCACTCGGCCAGGAACGCCACGGTCTGCGCCTCGGCCTGGGCATGGTCCACCGTGCTGTCGAGCACGCGCTGCCACAGCCCCGAACGCCGGTGCTGGTTGCGGTTCCATTCGTCCATCGCTTCCAGGGTCTGCAGCGGATGCGCGATGGCGAACTCGGGCCCCTCGGCCAGCACGTTCAACTGGGCATCGGTCACCACGGTGGCGATCTCGATGATGGAGTCGCGATCGGTATCGAGCCCGGTCATTTCCAGGTCGATCCAGATCAGCCGGTCATTGCCTGCAGGGTTTTCCGCCATGTCATCGCCGAGTGCGCGACCGCGCGGTCCGCGCGGTCTTCAGTTTGGGAATGCGGCGCATGATACCGCACGCCCCGGCGGCACTCTTGCCGTGGCCGGCCCTCAGGGCAACGGCGGCTTGCCACGCTTGGCGCGGAAATAGTTGCTGAGCCGGGTACCGGCCTCGGTCGCCAGCAGCCCGGACACCACCTCGACGCGATGGTTGTGGCGCGGATCGGCGAGCAGGTCGAACACGCTGCCGCAGGCGCCGGTCTTGGGATCGGCGGCGGCGTACACCAGCCGCGCGATCCGCGCATGCACGATCGCCATCGCGCACATCGCGCACGGTTCCAGGGTGACGTACAGCGTGCACCCGAGCAGCCGGTGGTTGCCGAGCCGGCGCCCGCCCTCGCGCATCGCGACGATCTCGGCATGCGCGCTGGGATCGTGGCTGGCGATGTTGAAGTTCCAGCCTTCGCCGATCGGATCGCCTGCGGCATCGACCAGCACCGCGCCGACCGGTATCTCGCCGTACTCGCGCTCGGCGCGCTCGGCCAGGGCCAGCGCATGCCGCATCCAGTGCTCGTCCTGCGGCGAGGTCGTGGGCACCGGCAGTGCCGTCGTCAGGATCGCCGGGGTCATGCGCCGGTCTTGCGGACGAACGCGGCGAAGGCCGCCAGGGTCGCCTCGCTGACGTGATGCTCGATGCCCTCGGCATCGCGGCGCGCGGTCGCCTCGTCCACCCCCAGCGCGATCAGGAAGCGCTCGACGGTCTGGTGGCGTTCGCGGCTGGCCGCCGCCAGCGCCTCGCCCTCGGCGGTCAGGAACACGCCGCGGTAGGGACGCTGGATCACCCAGCCGCCCTTCACCAGGCGCTTGAGCATCTTGGCGACGGTCGGCTGGGCGACGCCGAGCCGCGCGGCGATGTCGACCTGGCGCGCCTCGCCGCCGTCGGCGAGCAGGTCCGAGATCAGCTCGACGTAGTCCTCGACCAGCTCCACGCGCCGCGCCTCCCGCACCTGGCGGAAGCTCTCCACGTGCAGCTCCGCGTCCACCAGTACCGGTGCCGCCGATTCGAGCTTCTCGCTCTTGCCCACTCTATCGCCTCGCTGATCGGACCGTGCCGGCTATTTTGAAGCACTCGGGCCGGCAATACGATTCAGATTGCACTTGCTCAACAAAATAGCATTTGCTATATCATCGGCATCGTCTTCCTCCGGCCTCTCCGCGATGCCCAACGATTCCGCCCCCGCAGCCCCCGCCTGGAACGCCACCACTGCGCCGCCGCCCAGCCTGGGCGAGATGAACAGCAGCATCGCGGTCCCGGCGGCCGGCGGCCACTGGTGGTTCCGGTTGCTGGCCTTCCTCGGCCCGGGCTACATGGTCTCGGTCGGCTACATGGACCCGGGCAACTGGGCCACCGACATCGCCGGCGGATCGCGCTTCGGCTACCTGCTGCTGTCGGTGATCCTGCTCTCCAACCTGATGGCGATCGTGTTGCAGGGCCTGTCGGCGCGCCTGGGCATCGCCACCGGCCGCGACCTGGCCCAGGCCTGCCGCGACCACTACTCGCGGCCGGTGAACCTGGGACTCTGGCTGCTGTGCGAACTGGCGATCATCGCCTGCGACCTCGCCGAGGTCATCGGTACCGCGATCGCGCTGAAGCTGCTGTTCGGGATCCCGCTGGTGGTGGGCGCGATCATCACCGCGGTCGACGTGGTGGTGGTGCTGTACCTGATGAACCGTGGCTTCCGCGCGCTGGAGGCCTTCGTGATCGCGCTGCTGCTGGTGATCTTCGCCTGTTTCGCGATCCAGATCGCGCTGGCCGCGCCACCGCTGCGCGAGGTGTTCGCCGGCTTCGTGCCGCGTGCCGAGGTGGTGACCAACCCGCACGCGCTGTACCTGGCCATCGGCATCATCGGCGCCACGGTGATGCCGCACAACCTGTACCTGCACTCGTCGATCGTGCAGACCCGCGCCTATCCGCGCACCGACCCGGGCCGCCGCAGCGCGCTGCGCTGGGCGGTGACCGACAGCACGATCGCGCTGATGCTGGCCCTGTTCATCAACGCCTCGATCCTGATCCTGGCCGCCGCGGCATTCCACGCGCACGGCCGCACCGACGTGCAGGAGATCGAGCAGGCCTACGAGCTGCTGGCGCCGATGCTCGGCGTCGGGCTCGCCTCCACCCTGTTCGCGGTGGCGCTGCTCGCCTCGGGCATCAATTCCACCGTCACCGCGACCCTGGCCGGCCAGATCGTGATGGAAGGCTTCCTGCACCTGCGCATCGCGCCCTGGGCCCGGCGCCTGCTCACCCGCGGCATCGCGATCGTGCCGGTGGTCGCGGTCACCGCGCTGTATGGCGAGGACGGCACCGCCCGCCTGCTGGTCCTCAGCCAGGTGGTGCTGTCGATGCAGCTGCCATTCGCGGTGATACCGCTGGTCCGCTTGGTTTCCGACAGGACCAGGATGGGGGCGCTGGTCGCCCCGGCGTGGCTGGCCGGGCTGGCCTGGAGCATCGCCGCGGTGATCGTGGTGCTGAACGTCAAGCTGCTGGTCGATACCGCGCTGAGCTAGCGCGTATCGGCCCTTCCCCGGGCGCGCACGGCGACGCCGCGCGGGGCGCGCGCCCTAGGCGCCCGACGCGGCCTCGTCCTGTTCGGCGGCCAGTTGCAGCCACGCCTGCGCGGCGTGCGAAAGGAAGGCCCCGCGCCGCCAGACCAGCGCCATGTGCCAGGCCAGGTCGTCGTCCAGCAGCGGCAGCACCGCCACGTCCGGGCGCGGCCGGCGCAGCGCGATCATCCTCGGCAGCATCGCCAGCCCCATGCCCGCCGCCACCAGCGCGACGATGAAGTCGATCTGGCCGCTGCGCGCCACTTCCTGCGGGGTGAAGCCATGCCGCTGGCAGGCCTCGACGATCCGGCGGTTGAACATGAAGCCCTTGTCGAACAGGATGAACGGCGTTTCCGCCAGCATCTCCAGCCGCAGCGCCGCGTGCTGCGCCAGCGGGTGCGCGCGCGGCAACAGCACCGTCAGCGGCTCCTTGCGCACCGACTGCCACTGGAAGTCGTCCGACACCGGCAGCAGGCTGCCGGCGATCTCGACCTCGCCCGCGCGCAGGCTGTCCTCGAGCGCCTGGCTGCCCTGCTCCAGCACCTTCAGGTCGATGTGCGGATAGCGCTGCCGATAGATGGCGAACAGCGGCGCGAACAGCACGTCGCTGCCCAGCGGCGGCAGGCCGATGTTCAGCTCGCCACGCTTGAGCCCGCGCAACTCCTCCAGCTCGGCCAGCAGGTTGTCGCGCTCCCCGAGCAGCACCAGCGCCCGCCGATACACGATCTCGCCGGCCTGGGTCAGCCGCACCCCCTGCCGCGAGCGGTCGATCAGCACCAGCTCCAGCTCGTCCTCCAGCTGCCGGATGGCCTTGCTGATGGTGGGCTGGGTGGCGAACAGCGATTGCGCCGCGGCCGAGAAGCCGCCGCGCCGGACGACTTCGACCAAGGTGCGTAGTTGCCTGATGTCCATTCCCGATCAGAATCCATTGAGAATTCGGGATTCATTTTACGTATACCTGGCCGTGCAGGCCAGCAGGAACTTGGACCCGATATGCGCGTAGACTCCGCCACGGGGCTTCGATTCAAGTTTGCAGGGCGCAAGGCCGCTACCGCGCTGAGCGTCAGATTGGTTTTGTCCAGACCCGGCAGCCTGCCGGGCGGGCGGTTTCCACATCCATGCATTTTTCTGGGGGAATGCAATGCTTCGTAACTCTCTGCGGGTACGCCTGCTGCTGCCGGTGCTCGCGCTGGTCCTGATCGTGGTCGTGGTGCTGACCCTGGTGCTCGCCACCACCGAGGCCAAGCGCGTCCGCGACGCCGCCACCCATGACATCGAACGCCAGTCGGCCGCGCTGCAGAGCCTGCTGTCGGTCACCCGTTCGATCATGATCGAACGCGTACAGGGCTCGATGCGCCTGCTGCGCCAGGAAGGCGCGGCGCTCGGCACGCCCGGGGTCGGCCAGGAAGTGAGCGTCGGCGATCGCCGCGCCAACGACCTGCTGCTGGGCGGCAAGCCGATGGCCAACAACTACGCGCTGGTCGACAGGCTGAGCACGACGATGGAAGGCACCGCCACCATCTTCTCGCGTACCGGCCAGGATTTCGTGCGCATCTCCACCAACGTCAAGAAGGACGACGGCAGCCGCGCGGTCGGCACGGTGCTGGATCCGAGCGGCCAGGTGATCGCCAAGATCAGCAACAACGAGAGCTTCTACGGCGTGGTCGACATCCTCGGCACCCCGTACGTGACAGGTTACGAGCCGATCTTCGCCGGCAGCGAGCAGCGGGCCCCGATCGGCATCTGGTACGTCGGCTACAAGACCGACCTGGCCGCGCTCGACAAGGTGGTTTCGGAGAGCCGCGTGCTCCAATCCGGCTTCATCGCCCTGTTCGACAGCCACGACGAGCTGCGCTTCCATTCGCGCACCGGCCGCACCACCGACCAGGCCGAGATCGTGCGGATCGCGCGCGAGAACCCGCAGGACTGGGTGATTACCCGCGAGCAGGTGCCGGGCTGGGGCTTCAGCCTGGTCAGCGCCTATCCCAAGAGCGACGTCAACAGCGTCATCGTGCGCCAGTCGCTGTGGATCGCCGGCATCGGCCTGGTCGTGTGCGTGCTGCTGCTGGGCCTGCAGTCGGCGCTGATCTGGAGCCGCGTGCTGCGCCCGATCCAGCACCTCACCGCGGTTGCCGAGGAGCTGAGCCTGGGACGCTGGAACCACACGATCGGCGAGGTCACGCTGAAGGACGAGATCGGCACGCTGGCGCGCGCCATCTCGCGGCTGTCCAACAGCGTCCGCCTGGCGATGGAACGGCTCAGCAAGCGCTGAGCCCCTGAGCCGACCTCCGAACAGGCCAGGGAGACGCCGTGATGACGAGCAGTTTCAAACCCCTACTCGAAGTGATGCGCGAACTCCGCGCCCTGGCGCAGAAGAAGGCCTCCGGCTACTTCTTCATCGTCACCGAGGAGAACCATTCGTGCATCGTCCGCCTGGCGGGCGGAGACTTCGCCGACGTGACCTTCCGGATGCTGCGCAACGACGAGGCGGTGCAGCGGCTGGCGATGGTCGGCGCGGCGCGCGGGCGCTTCCAGGCCG
>DNXT01000310.1 GCA_003505795.1 Lysobacteraceae bacterium
GATCCGGATGCGCTGGCGCGCCTGGACGGCTACGGCGACCTGCGCTTCGGCATGGCTCCGGAACAGGCGCGCCAGGCCTGGGGCGGCGAACTGAAGGGCGCCGCGAACGAACCGGGCGGCTGCTACTACCTGGTGCCGGTGCGGTCCCAGGACCGGCCGCAGCTCACCTTCATGATCGCCGACGGCAAGTTCGTGCGCTACGACGTCCCGTTCGGCACGGAAACCGCGCCCGGCGGCGGCCGCATCGGCATGACCGAGCAGCAGCTGCGCCAGCTCTATGCCGGCCGGGTCGAAGTGCAGCCGCACAAGTACACCGACGGGCACTACCTGCGCATCGCCGATGCGGCGGCGGGCACGGCGCTGCTGTTCGAGACCGACGCGGACGGCAAGGTGACGCGCTGGCGGGTCGGCACGCCGCCGCAGGTGGACTACGTGGAAGGCTGCAGCTGAGCGGCGCCGCAGCGCATAGAATCGCCGCATCTTGGGCGGGGGAGGGGGAGCGATGATCGGGTCGATCGCGGGACTGCTGTTGGGACTGCTGCTGCTGGCGCTGGGCGGCGATTCGATCACCAAGGCCGCCTCCGGCCTGGCGCAGCGCTGCGGCGCGTCGCCGTTCGTGGCCGGCCTGCTGCTGGTGGCCTTCGGCACCTCGCTGCCGGAGCTGGCGGTCAACCTGCGAGCCTTTGCGGTCGGCGCGCAGGAACTGGCGCTCGGCAACGCGGTCGGCAGCAACATCGTCAATCTCGGCCTGACCTTGCCGCTGGCCGCGCTGGCCGCACCGCTGCTGCTGCGCATGCGCCTGCTGGCACCGTTGCTGGTGCTGCTGGCGGTGGCCACGCTGGCCCTGATCGTGTTCGGCCTGGACGGCGCGATCGGCCGCATCGAAGGCGCGGTGCTGCTGCTGGGATTCGCCGGGGTGGTGTGGCTGCTGCTGCGCCGCGGCCGCCTGGAGAGCGCCGCGGTGCAGGAGGCGGTCGGCCGGTACGCGGTGACGCGCACGCCGCTGGGACTGAACCTGCTGCGCCTGCTGATCGCCTCGGCGCTGCTGTACTACGGCGCGCGCTGGGTGGTGGGTTCGGCGACCGGCCTGGGCGCCGCGCTCGGCCTGACGCCGCTGCTGGTCGGCCTGCTGCCGGTGGCGATCGGCACCGCACTGCCGGAAGTGGCGGCGGCGATCTTCGCCGCCCGGCGCGGCCAGGGCGACATGGTCGCCGGTCACGTGATCGGATCGAGCCTGTTCAACCTGCTGGTGATCGTCGGCGGCATGGCCGCGTTGCGGCCGCTGCCGCTGCCGGCCTCGTTCGTGCGCCTGGAACTGCCGGCCGCGATCGCCTTCGTGCTGGTGCTGTATCCGATGCTGCGCGGCGACCTGCGCATCAGCCGCCGCGAGGGCGCGATCCTGCTGGCCGCGTTCTGCGCCTGGGTCGGGCTGGAACTGGCGCTGCTGGCCTACTAGCCTTTCGCTCCTACGAAGAGCCCGGAGCGCGTCGCTTCAGGCATCGCGTTCGCCGCGCCCGGACAGTTTCTCGGCCAGGTCCGGCGGCGGCAGGCCTTCCTTGCGCGCGCTGTCGCCGTCGTCGGGCAGCGCCGGCCGGCTCTCCATCATCAGCGACAGCGCCGCCTTGGCCATCAGGTGGGCGCTGATCGGCGCGGTGATGAACAGGAACGCGGTGATCAGCAGTTCGCGCGGCTGCGGGTCCTCGCCGAGGAACAGGTGGTAGCCGACCGAGCCGAGCAGCACGCAGCCCACGCCCAGGGTGCTGGCCTTGGTCGGCGCGTGCAGGCGCTTGAAGAAGTCCGACAGTTTCACCAGGCCGAACGCGCCGATCACGATGAAGAAGGTGCCGATGATCAGCAGCACGCCCAGCACGTATTCGGTGAAGGCGATCATTCGACGATGTCCCGGCGCAGCACGTACTTGCTCAGCACCACGGTGCTGCCGAAGCCGAGCATGGCGATGACCAGCGCCGCCTCGAAGTAGATCGGCGAGTCCAGGTGCATGCCGAACAGCATCAGCTCGGCGATGGCGGTGATCGACAGCGTGTCCAGCGCCAGGATCCGGTCCGGCACGGTGGGGCCGCGCAGCAGCCGCCACAGCGCCATCAGCATGGCGCCGCCGATCGCGTACATGCAGCCGGCGATGGTGGTCTCGATGAAGGTGTGGCCGGTCATGGGAAGATCTCCATCAGCGGTTTCTCGTAGCGCGACTTGATCTCGCGGACCAGCGCGTCGGGGTCGTCCAGGTGCAGCACGTGCACCAGCAGGTAGCGGCGGTCGTCGGACAACGCCACCGACACGGTGCCCGGGGTCAGCGTGATCATGCTGGTCAGCGCGGTGATGCCGTGGATGTTGGCGATCTCCAGCGGGATCCAGATGAAGCCCGGATGGATGCGCGACTCCGGGCCGAGCACCTGCAGCGCCACCTTGACGTTGGACGCCACGATGTCCAGCAGCACCACGCAGAGCATGCGCGGCACCGAGCGCAGCGAGCCGATCCGGGCGAACTCGCGGTCCAGGCGCGCGGCGAACAGCGGGATCGCCAGGCTGAGCAGCGCGCCCATCACCCAGGCGCCGGCGCCGAAGTCGTCGCTGAGCAGCAGCCAGAACACGAACACGGTCGCGCTCAGCGGCAACGACGGGAACAGGCGCCGCAGCAGGGGCTTGCGCTGGCTCATGGCTGCCTCAGCACGGGGGAGGTGGCGCGCAGCTGCTGCACGTAGTCGCCGGGCCGGGCCAGTTGCGCGGCGGTGGCGTCGGCATAGTGCATCAACGGGCCGGCGGCCACGGTCATCGCCACCACGTAGCCGAGCAGCAGCACGGTGGCGCCGGTCTCGACCGGGCGCATCCGCGCGCGCCGCGGCGGTGCCCGCTCCGGCGCGTCCTCGGCG
>DNXT01000393.1:0-2622 GCA_003505795.1 Lysobacteraceae bacterium
GGCGCCGGACCAGGCTGCGGCCGTCGCCGGGGCCGCCGATCGCTGGAGCGCCGAGCGCGCCAATGCGTGGTACCGGAACCAGCCATGGCTGGTCGGCGCCAACTTCGCACCGTCGAATGCGATCAACCAGCTCGAGATGTTCCAGGCCGAGACGTTCGACCCGGAAGCCATCGATCGCGAGCTGGGCTGGGCGCACGAGAAATTCGGCATGAACACCATGCGCGTCTACCTGCACGACCTGCTCTGGAAGCAGGACGCGAAGGGGTTCGTGCGCCGGCTGGACGAATTCCTGTCCATTGCCGAAAAGCACGGCATCAAGCCGATGCTGGTGCTGTTCGACAGCTGCTGGGATCCGGATCCGGTGCTGGGCGCGCAGCACCGCCCCATTCCCGGCGTGCACAACTCCGGCTGGGTGCAGAGTCCGGGCCGCCACGAACTGGTCGATCCGGCCAACGACGCGCATTTCCGCAGCTACGTGGAGGGCGTGGTAGGCGCCTTCGCCAAGGACAGGCGCGTGCTGGCCTGGGACATCTGGAACGAGCCTGACAACCCGGGCGGCGGCAACTACATGGACAAGCAACTGCCGCAGGAGCAGGCGCGGATCGCGGAACTGCTGCCCAAGGCGTTCGGCTGGGCGCGTTCGAAAGCGCCGATCCAGCCGCTCACCAGCGGCGTGTGGATCGGCGACGACTGGTCGCCGGGCGCGCCCACGCTCAACGCCATCCAGCGCGCCCAGCTCGCGCACTCGGACATCATCAGCTTCCACAACTACGAGCAGCCGGAGTCGTTCGAAGCGCGGATCGCGCAGCTGCGCCAGTACGGGCGGCCGCTGGTCTGCACCGAATGGATGGCCCGCGGCAGCGGCTCGGCGGTGGACACGATCCTGCCGATCGGCCGCCGCGAGAACATCGGCATGATCAACTGGGGCCTGGTCGACGGCGCCATCCAGACCCGTTTCCCATGGGACAGCTGGGAGCGGCCGTACACGATGAAGGAGCCGGTGCTCTGGTTCCACGACCTGCTCAAGGCCGACGGCACGCCGTACCGGGAGCGCGAGGCCGAATTGTTCCGCCGCCTCGCCGCGCAGGACGGCGCCGGCGACGCACGCTGAGCGAACCCCCTCGCCCCATCCATCCACATGCTCCCCACCGCGGCCGTTGCGGCGGCCGCGCCACCCGGAGAACCGGCATGAGCACCTCACGCACCGCTTGTCACGCCACGCTGCTGGCCACCGCGATCGCCGCCGGCAACCACGTGTTCCTCAAGCCGTCCGAGCACACCCCGCGCAGCAGCGCGTTCCTGCGCCAGCTGCTGGCCGACGTGTTCCCGCCCGAGCGGGTCGCGGTGGCGCTGGGCGATGCCGACGTCGCCGCGGCCTTCGCCGGGCTGCCGTTCGACCACCTGGTGTTCACCGGCTCGACCGCGGTCGGGCGCAAGGTGATGGCCGCGGCCGCGCCCAACCTCACCCCGCTGACCCTGGAGCTGGGCGGCAAGTCGCCGGCGCTGGTCTGCGCCGACTACCCGCTGGCGCAGGCCGCCGCACGCCTGGCCACCGGCAAGTGGTTCAACGCCGGACAGACCTGCATCGCACCGGACTACGTGCTGGTGCCGGCCGGGCAGGAGCGCGCGCTGGCGGAGCTGCTGCGCGCGCAGGTGCAGGCGCGCTATCCCGACCTGGCGGCGAGCCGCGACTACACCCGCATCGTCAACGCCGGCCAGTACCGGCGCCTGCGCGGCCATCTCGACGATGCGCGCGGGCGCGGGCTGGAGGTGATCGAGCTGGCGCCGCTGGAGCCGGCGCTGGCCGAGCGCGAACGCCTGATCGCGCCGACCGTGGTCCTGCAGCCGGGCGACGACGCGGCGGTGATGCAGGAGGAGATCTTCGGCCCGATCCTGCCGATCCTCGGCTACCGCGACCTGGACGAGGCGATCGCGCGGATCAACGCACGCGCGCGGCCGTTGGCGCTGTATCCGTTCAGCCACGACCGCGCCAGCCTCGAACGCATCCTCGGGCGCACCCTGGCCGGCGGCGTCACCGTCAACGACACCCTGCTGCACTTCGCCGCCAGCGCGCTGCCGTTCGGCGGCATCGGCGCCAGCGGCATGGGCGCCTACCACGGCCGCGCCGGCTTCGACGCGATGAGCAAGCAGCTGCCGATCCTGTGGCAGGCGCGGCGGGCCGCCAGCGACCTGCTGAAGCCGCCCTATGCGCGCTGGTCGCGGCTGATCGGCTGGCTGGCGCGCTGACGACGGCTTCGACGGGCCGGGCTCAGAGCGTGGGAACCGTGCCGCCGTCGATGGTGAAGTCGCTGCCGGCGATGGCGGCGGCGCGCGGCGAGACCAGGAAGGCGATCAGCTCGGCCACCTCGGCCGGCCTGGCCGGCCGCCCCAGCGGGATGCCGCCCAGCGCCTGCATGACGATGCGCTTGCCGCCCTCGTAGTCGGTGCCTGCCTGCGCGGCCAGCCGCTGCGCCAGCGCGACCGAGGCCTCGGTCTCGACCCAGCCCGGCGATACGCGCACCACCCTCACCCCCTTCGGCGCGACTTCCTTGGACAGGCTCTTGCTGTAGGTGGAGAGCGCGGCCTTGGCCGCGGCGTAGGCGGTGGTGGATTCGGGCAGCG
>DNXT01000393.1:2853-3176 GCA_003505795.1 Lysobacteraceae bacterium
TGGTGGATTCGGGCAGCGGCAGCCGCGCCTGGATCGAGGCGACGTGGACGATCACGCCCGCGCCCTGCGCCAGCATGCCCGGCAGCAGCGCCCGGTCCAGCCGCACCGCAGGGAACAGGTTGAGGTCCAGCTCCCGCTGCCATTGCGCGTCGTCCAGCGCGGCGAAGCCGCCGCCCGGCGCCGACGAGCCGCCCAGCACGTGGACGACGATGTCCACGCCGCCGAGCCGTTCGTTCACCGCCTCGACGACCCGGGCGCAGCCCTCGGCCGTGGTCAGGTCGGCGGCGACGGACAGCGCATCGGCGCCTTGCGGATGCGAGCGG
>DNXT01000394.1 GCA_003505795.1 Lysobacteraceae bacterium
AGCAGTTGGGTGTCGTCCATCGTCGGCTGCGGCTGTCCGCGCCGGTCGTCGTGCTCGTTCATGCGGGTTCTCCCAGACGGGTGCGCAACAGGCCGCGCGCCCGATGCAGCTGGGCCTTGGAGCTGCCTACGGCCATCTGCAGTTCCTCGGCTATCTCGTGGTGTTTCCAACCTTCGATATCGTGCAGCACCAGCACCGCCCGCGCGCGCGGCGGCAACGTCTCCAGGGCGCGTTCCAGGTCCAGCTCGGTGGCGTGGCAGCGCGACGCGCCTTCCAGCGCCTCCAGCCGGTCCATGCCGCCATCCTCGAGCTCGAGGTCGGTGGAGCTGGAGCGGGCCCGCAGCTCCATCAGCGCGGTGTTGACCGCCAGCCGGTGCAGCCAGGTGGACAGCGCGCTCTGGAAGCGGAACTGGGGCAGCGCCCGCCAGGCCTTGATGAAGGTCTCCTGCAGCACGTCGTCCGCGCGTGCCGCGTTGCCGCCGCACAGGCGCCAGACCACCGAGTACAGGCGCGGCGAATGCCGCCGGTAGATCGCCTCGTATGCGCCGGCGTCGCCGCTGGCGGCCGAACGCGCCAGCGACGCGTCGTCGTCGGAGGATGCGGCGGCAGTGGGCAGGGTCGAGAGCACGGTCGTATCGAGCATACCGGTTGGATGCCGGCAAGCGTCAGAAGGTTTAGACCCGGCGCTGGAATTTTTCCAAGGTACTGTTCCCGGTGGATGTGGAGCCGGCGCGGCGGACCTTTGTCCCTCCCACAAAAGCAACCGCCATGCGCGGGGTCGACCGATTTCACTGCGGCGCGGGCTGGAGTCCCTCCCACAGGTCGCCGCCCGATACGAACAGAGCCTGTTCTAAACCCTTCGCGTGCCAGGCGCATCCAAGTGCCATGGCCCGTGCTGCGGGCCTCCCCGCCGGAGGAGTCTTCCCGTGTCCCATGTCCTCAGCCTGCTGCTGGCCCTGTGCAACGGCGCGTGCAGCCTGCCCCTGCCCGGCCACGTGATCGAAGTCACCGCCAGCGCGACCGGGATCGATGGCTGCCTGCGGTCCCTGGCCCGGCCGGGCGTCCGCCTGTGCACGCGGGACCTGCCGCGCTACCGGCAGGAGGCGCTGCACTGGGTCGCCCGGCTGTGGACCACGCTGCCACCGCGCCACGGCATGGATGGTGGCTACACCGTCCACGCCGCCACGCAGGAGCGCGGCGCGGCGCCGCGCGGTGGCGCGCCGACCTGACGCGGACCGCCATGACCTGAAGCGCCGGGCTGTGGTCAAATCCCGGCAGGCCCGCCTGTCACGTCGTCCATGACGCAACCGCACCGCGCTCCCCTTCTCAGCCACGTCGTCGGCCCGAACCTGACTCCCTTGCTGGAGGAAACCGTCGGCGCCCTGCTCGCCCGGATCGCCGGCACCTGGCCCGATCGCCCGGCGCTGGTGGTGCCGTCGCAAGGCGTGCGCCTGGACTACGCGCGGCTGGACGCGGTGGTCACGCGGCTGGCCGCCGGCCTGCTGCAGCTCGGGCTCGAACCCGGCGACCGCATCGGCATCTGGTCGCTCAACCGCGCCGAATGGGTGCTGATGCAGTTCGCCAGCGCCCGCGCCGGGCTGATCCTGGTGAACATCAATCCCGCCTACCGCAGCCACGAGCTGGAATACGCCCTGACCCAGGTCGATTGCCGCGCCCTGGTGCTGGCGCGGCGGTTCAAGAGCTCCGACTATCCGGCCGTGCTGCGCGAGCTCGCCCCCGAACTCGACGCCGCTACGCCGGGCCGGCTGCACAGCGCGCGGCTGCCGGCGCTGCGCCACGTCCTCCTGCTGGGGGACGAACCCGCGCTGCCCGGCACCTGGCGCTTCAACGACGTCGCCAATTGCCGCGATCCGCAGGCGCTTGCGCGCGTCGCCGCGTTGCAGGCAGCGCTGTCCGCGCTCGATCCGATCAACATCCAGTTCACCTCCGGCACCACCGGCTCGCCCAAGGGCGCCACGCTCAGCCATCGCAACATCGTCAACAACGGCTATTTCATCGGCGAGCGCATGCGCCTTGGCGAGCGCGACCGGCTCTGCATCCCGGTGCCGTTCTACCACTGCTTCGGCATGGTGCTGGGCAACCTCGCCTGCGTCACCCATGCCAGCTGCATGGTGGTACCCGGCGAAGGCTTCGACCCGCTGGCGACGCTGCAGACCGTCCAGGACGAGCGCTGCACCGCCCTGCATGGCGTGCCGACCATGTTCATCGCGATGCTGCAGCATCCGCGCTTCGGCGAGTTCGACCTGTCCAGCCTGCGCACCGGCATCATGGCCGGCTCGCCGTGCCCGGTCGAGGTGATGCGCAAGGTGGTCGACAGCATGCACATGGACCAGGTGACGATCGCCTACGGCATGACCGAGACCAGCCCGGTCAGCTTCCAGACCACGCCGGACGACCCGCTGGAGCGGCGCGTGGACTCGGTGGGCCGGGTGCACCTGCACGTGGAGGTGCGCATCGTCGACGCGGAAGGCAACGTGCTGCCGCGCGGCCGGACCGGCGAGCTGCAGACCCGCGGCTACTCGGTGATGCGCGGCTACTGGAACGACCCGGAGCGCACCGCCGAGGCCCTGGACGACGCGGGCTGGATGCATACCGGCGACCTGGCCACGATCGACGAGGACGGCTACGGCCGCATCGTCGGGCGCCTGAAGGACATGCTGATCCGCGGCGGCGAGAACATCTATCCGCGCGAGATCGAGGAATTCCTCTATGCCCACCCGGCGGTAGCCGACGTGCAGGTCTTCGGCGTCCCCGATCCCAAGTTCGGCGAGGAAGTGTGCGCCTGGATACGCCTGGCCGAAGGCCGCGAATGCACGGCCGAGCAGATCCGCGACTACTGCCGCTCGCGCATCGCCTACTACAAGGTGCCGCGCTACGTGGAATTCGTCGAGCAGTTCCCGATGACAATCACCGGCAAGGTGCAGAAGTACCTGATGCGCGAGCAGATGGCCGCACGCCTCGGCCTGTGAGGCGCTCGCGGCCTGCCGCCGCCCTCTCTACAATGCGGCGGCTACCGTCCGACGTCTCCGTGCAACCGCATATGCTGCCTGTCTTCCCCGCCATGATCCGCGACCTGCTGCCGCGCTGGAACCAGCGCCTGCTCGACGTGCTGGTACCCACCGTGGAGATCGCGCTGATCGTGCTGGCCGCGATCGTGGTGCGGCTGGTGCTGCGCCAGCTGCTGCGCAAGCTCGGCGAGCACTACCACGTGCCGATGGAAATGATGATCGGCATCCGCCGCATAGGCAGCTTCGTGGTCTCGGTGGTGGCGGTATTGCTGATCCTGAGCCGGCTCGGGGTCTCGCCGGCGGTGCTGTGGACCGCCTTCACCGGCTTCGCCGCGGTGGGCGCGGTCGCGTTCTTCGCCGCATGGAGCGTGCTGTCCAACATCTTCTGCACGTTCCTGATCGTCACCACCCGTCCGTTCCGCCTGCACGACCACATCGAACTGCTGGAGAACGGCGAGAAGCCCGGGTTGAAGGGCAAGGTGATCGACATCAACGTGATCTACACCACGCTGCAGGAAACCGGCGAGCATGCCGAGGGCACCGTGCTGCAGATCCCCAACAGCCTGTTCTTCCAGCGCACCACCCGGCGCTGGCGCGACAGCGGCCTGGGCGGCGGCTGATTCAGCGCAGCTGGCTGTCCTTGCTACCGCGGCGGTTGTAGCCGCTGTGCAGGCCCTGCTCCTCGTCGTGGGCCTGCTGGCAATCGACGCACAGGCGCACGCCCGGCACCGCGCGCCGGCGCGCCTCGGGGATGGGCGCATCGCACTCCTCGCAGCGTTCCAGCCCGGGGCCGCGGGCCAGCTGGCTGCGCGCCCGCTTGATCGCATCGTCCACGGTCGCGTCGATCTGGTCCTGGACCGCGCCGTCGCCCGCCCATCCGGTCGCCATGGTTTTCTCCCATTGCCTGCCTCAAGCTCCGAAATGACGTCGGCGCAGGCCGTTTCCAAGGGTGGTCCTGCACGCGACACTGAACCGGATGCCGGTAGTCTTGCCGGCGACCGCATCTCTCGTGGAACCTCCATGGAAAAGCCCGTACACCCCTTCTCGGAACTGTTCGCCCAGTTGGGCCTGCCCTCGGACGAAGCCGGCATCCGCGGCTTCATCGCCAGCCACTCGCCCCTGCCCGCCGACGTCAGGCTGGAAGAAGCGCCGTTCTGGACCCCGGCGCAGGCGCAGCTGCTGCGCGAGGAACGCATCGACGATGCCGACTGGATCGAGACCATCGACCAGTTGAATCTTGCCCTGCACGCGACGCCGGACGCCTGATCGCAGGCGCACCTGCCGGTTGTCGTTTCGGCGACTCCGATCGCCGGGCGGGTGCGGACCGGCACCGTGGTCGAATGCAACGCCGCTCGATGCCCGTTCTCCCTGCAAGCGTGGCTTTTTCCCGGGCCCTGCCCGCATCGGGGAGCGACCGGTGGGAGGGACTTCAGCCCCTCCCACACCACGGCGGCCCGCAGCCGGGCCGTCGCAGAGGCAATTGGATACGCGCTATCCCACCTTCTTCGCCACGCTCATCCCGATGATGAACAGCACGATGGCGATGATGATGCCTGCCCAGAACAGGAACTTGGCGATGCCCATCGCCGCGCCCGCCGCCCCGCCGAAGCCCAGCGCACCCGCGATGAGCCCGATGATGGCGAATACGATGGCCCACTTGATCATGATGTCCTCCAGTTTCCCGGCCGACCCGCGTGCGCCGGCACATGTTGCCGGCGTGCGGTCGGTCCGGCGGCAACGCTACGCCTGCGCCCGTGCGGCAGCCGTGAGCGGCGCAGCAGCGACGCGTGAATTCGGTCGCGCTCCGGCATGGCCGCGCGCGCTAAAGTGATGCGATGAATCGGCTCAAGTACCTGGCCGGCTATCCGGCCGAACTCCAGCAGCAGGCAAGCGCGCTGATCGCGCAGGGGCGGCTGGGGAAACTGCTGGAAAGCAGGTATCCCGAGCGCCACGCCGTGCGCAACGACCGGCAGCTGCACGACTACGTGCAGGCGCTGAAGGAGCGCTTCCTGCGCCAGTCGCCGCCGCTGCACAAGGCGATCTACGACAACCACCTGCAGGTGCTGCGGCATGCACTGGGAACCCATACCACCGTCTCGCGCGTGCAGGGCCCGCGGCTCAAGGCCAGCCGCGAGATCCGCATCGCCAGCGTGTTCCGCGACGCGCCGGCGCCGTTCCTGAAGATGATCGTGGTGCACGAGCTGGCGCACCTGAAGCAAAGCGACCACAACAAGGCCTTCTACCAGCTATGCAACCACATGGCGCCGGACTACCACCAGCTCGAGTTCGACTTCCGCCTCTACCTGACCCTTCACGAAAATGAAACCGCGCGCTGACTAGGATGCGGATCAATCGCAAGCGATCGTGAGACCCATGCTGCGATGCACATCGTCCCGGCAATTGGTCTAGAATGCCGCCGCGCGACGCTCAGGACCTGCTCCGGACCCGTCGCTTTTTTGTTTTGCGCAGTGGGCGCGAGTCGCTCGCAACAACCCGCACCCCCGTGTGCGGGGAGCAGAATCGATCCCAGGCACAGTTCCCGGTCGCCGAGGCCCCGCCCGGCGACTCCCACGGAGCCCTACCAATGCTTTTCGAAACCCTCGATACCAGCGGCCACGAGCAGGTCGTCTTCTGCCACAACCGCGACGCGGGACTGAAGGCGATCATCGCCCTGCACAGCACCCGGCTCGGACCGGCACTCGGGGGAGTGCGCATGCGGCCCTACGCCAGCAGCGAGGCGGCGATCAACGATGCGCTGCGGCTCAGCCGCACCATGACCTACAAGAACGCCCTGGCCGGGCTCAATGTCGGCGGCGGCAAGGCGGTCATCATCGGCGACCCCAAGGTCGACAAGACCGAGGTGCTGTTCCGCGCGTTCGGGCGCTTCGTCGAGTCGCTGGGCGGGCGCTACATCACCTCCGAGGACGTCGGCACCGACGTCAACGACATGGAGCAGATCTACCTGGAAAGCGAGTACGTCGCCGGCGTGCACCAGGTGCACGGCGGGTCCGGCGATCCGGCGCCGTTCACCGCCTACGGCGCGCTGCAGGCCCTGATGGCGTCGTTGAACCGCAAGCTCGGCCACGAGGAGGTCGGCAAGGCCAGCATCGCGGTGCAGGGCCTGGGCCACATCGGCATGGAACTGGTGAAGCTGCTCAAGGAGCGCGGCGCCAAGCTCTACGTCACCGACCTGGATGCCAAGCTGGTCGACCGCGCGGTCAGCGAGTACGGCGCCGAAGCGGTGAAGCCGGACGAGATCTACGAGGTCGCGGCCGACGTGTTCGCGCCCTGCGCGCTGGAAGGCGCGATCAACGAGGACACCCTGCCGCGGCTGCGCGCCGGCATCGTCTGCGGCACCGCCAACAACCAGCTCGCCAGTGCCGAGATCGGCGAGGAACTGGCCCGGCGCGGCGTCCTGTACGCGCCCGACTACGTGGTCAACGCCGGCGGCGTGATGAACGTGTCGCTGGAAATCGACGGCTACAACCGCGAGCGCGCGATGCGGCTCATCCGCAGCATCTACCACAACCTCGACAAGGTCTTCGACCTGGCGGCCAAGCAAGCGATCACCCCGCAAGCGGCCGCCGACCGGATCGCCGAAGCGCGCATCGAGGCGATCAGCCGGCTCAAGCTTCCGCTCGGCCGGACCTCGCCGCGCTTCATCGACAAGCTGCGCGGGGAATAAACCGCCGGCAGCCCGGCAGTCGCGGGCTGCGCGTTGCCGGACCGGGCCAGGCCTCTTGATTAATGCATGGGAGCCGGCCCCAGGTCGAATCGACATTCACAATCCTTCTCCCGCTTGCGGGAGAAGGTGGCGCGCAGCGCCGGATCAGGGCGTGGCATGCG
>DNXT01000478.1 GCA_003505795.1 Lysobacteraceae bacterium
CGCTCTTCCGATCTGCCGCGCGGGTCGGACGCGCGTTCCAGCAGGCGCTGGCGCGGCGCGCGATCGCCGAGGAGGCGTTGTTCGCGCGCGACTACGTGCGCCTGGAAGGCATCGAGCCGGCCAAGTTCAGCACCGCCTTCGACAGCCTGTGCGACGAACTGCTGCCGCCGCTGCAGGAACCGGTGCTCGCCGGGCATCCGTGGCTGGTGTTCGCCATCTGCGCCAACCCCGACGGCTACGTGCCCACCCACAACCTGCGTTTCAGCCAGCCGCTGAGCGGCGATCCGGCCCGCGACCTGGTCGGCAACCGCACCAAGCGCATCTTCACCGACCGGGTGGGGCGCAGCGTCGGCGCGCACACCGATCCCTACCGGCTGCAGGTCTACCGGCGCGATACCGGGCAGATCATGTTCGACCTGTCCGCGCCGATCTTGGTGTCCGGCCGCCACTGGGGCGGCTTCCGCATCGGCTACACGCTGGAATGAACGGCGCCGGGATCCGGGCAAAAATGTGCCGCCGGGAGGCCGGCGGCATGGAGAGAGAGCTGTGGTTCTTGTAGTAATGACCGCCGGCGCAGGTTAGGCCCGGCATGTGGCGGGGGTTTGCCCGCCGGTGCCGGTCGTTTGCCGGCGTGTGCCGGCCGCCGGTGCGTGCGGAAAGAAAAAGGCCCCGGTTTCCCGGGGCCTTTGCCCGCCGATCGGCGGCCGATCAGAAGCGCTGGGTGTACTGCAGGTAGCTGTAGCGGCCCGGGATCGAGTAGGCCGGGTCGAACGAGTTGGCGAACGCGCTCAGCACCACTGGCGGGTCGCGGTCGAGCACGTTGTTGACGCCGACGCGGACCGTCGCGTTCCAGGGCAGCTGGTAGGACACCTGCATGTCGTGGAACGCGCTGGCGGCGACGTGGCGGTAGTCGCCGTTGTCGTCCAGCTCCGAGTCGTAGTCCTTCATGCCGGAGTAGTAGCGCACGCTCCAGTTGGCCGCGAAGTTGCCGTAGCTCCAGTCCACGCCCAGGGTGCCGCGGACGCGCCAGTTCGGGTTCGACTGGTGGTAGATGCCGTTGTAGGCCTCCCACGCCGAGTTGCCGTCCTGCTGTTGCTCGTTCCTGGCGACGTAGGTCGAGTCGAGCGAGACCATGAACTGGCCGAACGAGGTTTCCGGCAGCTTGTAGTGGGCGGCCAGGTCGTAGCCTTCCATGCGTACCGCACCGACGTTCATCGGCTGGATCACGATGTTGGTGACCAGGCCGGTGGAGTCGCGCGTGATCAGGTCGCAGAACGAGGACACGTTGTACTGGTAGCACTGGGTCAGGATCTGGTTGGCGCTGAACTCGGTGATCGCGTCGGTGATCTTGATCTTCCACCAGTCCAGCGACACGTCCAGGCCGCTCACCCACGACGGGCTGTAGACGAAGCCGAAGGTGTAGCTCTTGGACTTCTCCGGCTGCAGGTCCGGGTTGCTGGTGTAGGTGAACGGGTAGATGGTCTGGCCCGAGTTGCCCGAGCTGCTGTTGTACTCGGCGACGAAGCCGCTGGGCACGCCGGCGGCGGTGCAGGCGGCGGCCACGGCGGCGTAGCTGTCGCTGTTGCTCGAGCACGGGTCGGAATAGCTGTCGTAGCTGTCCGACGAGCCCAGGTACAGGTCCTCGATCGACGGCGCGCGGAAGCCGGTGGCGTAGTTGCCGCGCACCAGCAGGTCGTCGATGGGCTTCCACTTGAACCCGAACTTGTAGTTCATGGTGGTGCCGAAGGTGTCGTAGTCGGAGAAGCGGCCGGCCAGGCTGACGTCGAGCGCCTGCGCGCCCGGCAGGTCCTTCAGCAGCGGAATCGCCAGCTCGGCGTAGTAGTCGTTGAGCTTGTAGCCGCCGGAGGTGGGCGTGAACGAGTTGCCGGAGGTGTAGCCCGAGGCGATCAGCGCGTCCGGCGAGGAATAGCCGCTTTCCTCGCGGTGCTCCACGCCCGCCGCGAAGCCCATCCAGCCGGCCGGCAGTTCGACCACGTCGCCGGACAGGTTGGCGGTGTAGCTGGTGTTCTTGTACTGGTAGGTGTTGTGCGCGGTGAACAGGATGTAGTCGAGCTGGTCCTGGGTCACGGCGCCGGCGGGCGAGAGCGGATTGAACGGCACGCAGCCGTCGATCACGTTGCCGGCGGTGCCGCACTTGACCACGCCGTCGCTGTCCAGGAACGACGCGCCCAGCGCATTCTGCAGGTTGAGCAGGTTGACGTCGCCGTACTGGGTCTCGGTCATGTCGGTCTGGTTGTGCGAGAAGCCCGCATCCCAGTTGAACTGGCGCCCGCCGAACTCGAAGTTGCCTTCCAGGCCGCCGTAGAAGTGGGCGGTCTTGACGTCCTGCTGGTACAGGCGCGCGTACTCGGTCAGGCGGTGCGACCAGGCCACGTCGCTGCCGTCGCCGCCGTAGGCGGCGTTGTACGGGTTGTAGTAGCTCTCGCCGCTCATCAGGATGCCGGTGCCGGTGGAGCTGAGCGGGAAGCCGGCCAGGCGCTGCGCCGACTGGCGGCGGTTGTACAGCGCGTCGAACTTGGCGCGGATGCCGTCGGTCAGGTCGTAGCTGCCCTGGACGAACAGCGAATCGCGCTTCTGCGGCGTGACCAGGTAGTTGTCCTTGGCGTAGTTGTAGCCGTACTCGGAGGTGGTGTACGGCACGTACTGGTCGAGCGCGTAGTACGGGCTGGTGGCCGAGCCGCTGCCGCTCGCGCTGCTCGGCAGCACCATCCAGGTGTTGCCGACGCGCAGCTTGCCGCTGGCCGAGTAGCTGCTGTAGGTCGAGGAGCCTTCGCCGTACACCGGCACCGCCGATATGGCGCGGTCGCCGGCCATCACTTCGTCTTCCTTCACGCTGGACACGCCGATCACCAGGTTGCTGCGGTCGGTGCTGGCGCCCAGGGTGGCGTCGAAGGAGGTGCGCTGGCCGTCGCCCTGGCCGTACTGGCCGACGTAGGCGTTGACTTCGCCGCCGTCGAAGTTGCTGCGGGTGATGATGTTGACCACGCCGGCGATGGCGTCGGAGCCGTAGATCGAGGAGGCGCCGTCCTTCAGTACCTCCACCCGCTCGATGATCGCCGACGGAATGGTGTTGAGGTCGACCGAGCCGGACAGGCCCGACACCCAGCGGCGGCCGTTGACCAGCACCAGGGTGCGGGCCGAGCCGAGGTTGCGCAGGCTGACCGTCGCCGAGCCGTCGCCGCCGTTGTTGAAGGTGGTGTTCATGGTGGCGCCGTTGGCCGAGATGCGCTTGAGCACGTCGGCGACGGAGGTCAGGCCCTGCTTCTCGATGTCCTGGCGGGTCAGGATCTGCACCGGCTGGGAGGTCTCCACATCCACCGAGCGGATGCGCGAGCCGGTGATCTCGATGCGGTCGAGCGTGGTGGTCTTGTCGTTCGGGTCCTGCGCCGATGCGGCGTTGGCGATGCACAGGCCGACGGCAACGGCCAGCGAGCCGCGGCGGAGCGTCGGGTAGTACGGCTGGGTGTTCATGAGTAAGGCGATTCCTTGTTGGGAGGAACGGCGGTGCAATTCCCCGTTTGCTATGACACCCGTCGCCGCATGCTTAACGCATTGCGTACGCGGGCTTAGCGGGAATCTAACGAGCGGGTTTCGCCAGGGTTTTTCGCGGCATGGCGCCGTCTTGCGGCGGATGCGACATGGACGGCGGACGTGTCCGGCCATGTCCGGTGGCGGCATTCGTGGTGCCGACGATCACCGCGATGCGCTGGCCGACATTAGGCGTCCGACCGATGCGCATGTGTGCCATCTCGTGGCCGTGCGGTTCTGCGCACAGGCGGTGTGGCCTGGGGCCAACCGGCACCGGGAACCATGCAATGGCGATGGAAGATCGAAGGCGGAGCGTGTGGACGACGAGCCGGCGCGACACCGCCGCAATGGGGCGGACCGCCTTCACTCCGCTTAATGCTCGTTCATGAATCGTGCTGCAGGCGCCGCGCGGATTCGTCAAGTGCCGGTGCGTTCATCCGCATGGCGCTTCTGCGCCGCGCGCCGCGCCCAGGCCCGTCGTCAAAGGCGCCGCGCAACATTTCCTACATGAACGGCTGCTAAAAAAAACGCGCCAAGCGGCGCGAATTTTGAAACTTCATTGTACGAATGCGTCGGCGAGAGAGAGAGAGCCTGTGCGTTGCTTCCGACAGGAAGCGACGCCGCATACGTTAAAATTTGTCGACCCTGCAATGCCTGTCCCAGTTTGTTGCAGCGCTTTGCGTAATTTGGCGGATCGGCCATCGCATCGGGATGGCGTCGGGAATGGAAGGTTTTTAGCGCGTCAGATGAACTCCACGTTGAACGAATCCTCGCTGCCGGCACGGCTGCGCGTCGGCGGGTGCGTGATCGATCTCGCCTCGCGCGAGATCCGCGCGCCTGGCGCCCGACGTGCGGCGCGGCTCACGCCCAAGGCGATGGCGGTGCTGCAGGCGCTGGTGCGCCAGCCGGGCCAGGTGATCGCGCGCGAGCAACTGCTGGCCGAGGTGTGGCCGGATACGTTGCCGACCAACGACGTGGTGACCCAGGCCGTCACCCAACTGCGCAAGGCGCTGGCCGAACCCGGCAAGGAAGGCGGCGTGGTCATCGAGACCATTGCCAAGACCGGCTACCGGTTGCTGGCGCCGGTGGTCTGGGAGCAGGACCCGGGCAGCCAGCGCCAGGCGGCGCAGGAACCTGCGACCGGCCCGGCGCCGCTGCTGCCGGAGCGGGCCGAACAAGCGATGGTGCCGGCCGTGCCGCCGGC
>DNXT01000109.1 GCA_003505795.1 Lysobacteraceae bacterium
CGCCCTGCTCGGCCAGGAAGCGCTCGGCCGCGGCCAGCCCGGACCAGCGCCCGAAGCCGCGCAGCAGCGGCCGCACCAGGCGCCCGCGGCGTCCGTGGAACCACGCCGGGTACCGCTGCTGCAGGGTCTGTTCGAGCAAAGTCGCCACCGGACCTCTCCGCGCCTGGTTGCGCGCATGCTCGGCGGCGCCGGCGACGGTTTGGTTGCAGCGGCAAGGCAGTCCGGTGACGGCGACCGGGCCTTAACCCCGGGCAACCCCCGGGAGGGCACAATGCACGACACCCGCGGCGCGTGTATCATGCGCGCCCATCTTTTCATCCGAATCAAAGGATATAAGCCTGATGTCCAGCTACCTGTTCACGTCCGAATCGGTCTCCGAAGGCCATCCGGACAAAATCGCCGACCAGATCTCCGACGCCGTCCTCGATGCCATCCTGGCGCAGGACAAGCGCGCGCGCGTGGCCTGCGAGACGCTGGTCAAGACCGGCGTGGCGATCGTCGCCGGCGAGGTGACCACCAGCGCCTGGATCGACCTGGAGGCGCTGACCCGCAAGGTCATCCTGGACATCGGCTACAACAGCTCCGAGGTCGGCTTCGACGGCGAGACCTGCGGCGTGCTGAACCTGATCGGCAAGCAGTCGCCGGACATCAACCAGGGCGTGGACCGCAAGAAGCCCGAGGAACAGGGTGCCGGCGACCAGGGCCTGATGTTCGGCTACGCCACCAACGAGACCGACAGCTACATGCCGGCGGCGATCCACCTGTCGCACCGCCTGGTCGAGCGCCAGGCGCAGATCCGCAAGAAGAAGAACTCGCCGCTGTCGTGGCTGCGCCCGGACGCCAAGTCGCAGGTCACCCTGCGCTACGAGGACGGCAAGGCGACCGCGATCGACGCGGTGGTGCTGTCGACCCAGCACGATCCGGGCATCAAGCAGAAGGACCTGATCGAGGCCGTCCGCGAAGAGATCATCCGTCCGGTGCTGCCGGCCAAGTGGCTGCACAAGGGCACCAAGTTCCACATCAACCCGACCGGCAAGTTCATCATCGGCGGGCCGGTGGGCGACTGCGGCCTGACCGGCCGCAAGATCATCGTCGACACCTACGGCGGCTGGGCCCGCCACGGCGGCGGCGCGTTCTCGGGCAAGGACCCGTCCAAGGTCGACCGTTCGGCCGCCTACGCCGCGCGCTACGTGGCCAAGAACGTGGTGGCCGCCGGCCTGGCCGACCGCTGCGAGGTGCAGGTTTCCTACGCCATCGGCGTGGCCGAGCCGACCTCGATCTCGGTCACCACCTTCGGCACCGGCAAGATCGCCGACGAGAAGATCGAGAAGCTGATCCGCAAGCACTTCGACCTGCGTCCGTACGGCATCATCCAGATGCTCGACCTGATCCACCCGATGTACCAGGCGACCGCCTCCTACGGCCACTTCGGCCGCAAGCCGAAGGAATTCACCTACACCGACGGCGCCGGCAAGCAGCACACCGCCACCGCCTTCTCGTGGGAGAAGACCGACCGCGCCGAGGCGCTGCGTGCCGACGCCAGGCTGAAGTAGGCCGCGCGTCGCAGCGGGCGTCACCGGAAAGGCCACCGCGAGGTGGCCTTTTCCGTTCCCGCGCCGGCAGCGCGGCATCCGGCCTGCCGCCGGTCACGGTGACTTCCGGGCCTGTCGCGGCGACCGCCGCTCTGCGGCAATCGCCCCACCCGCCAGGAGGAGCATGGTCATGCTGCGTACGCTCGTATTGCTCGCCACCCTCGCCCTCGCCGCGCCGGCGGCGCGGGCCGACGGCGTGCTGGCCACGCTCGATGGTCGCCCGCTCAGCGCACGCAAGATCGACGCCACCGTCGAGGCGCTGATGCGCGCCAACCGGGTCGAGGGCCTGGGCCTGGCGCTGATCCGCGACGGCCGGGTCGTCTACCTGCATGGCTACGGCCGGCGCGACGTGGCCGGCGCGCTGCCGCTGCAGACCGACACCGTCATGTACGCCGCCTCGCTGACCAAGGCGACCTTCGCCTGGTACGTGATGCAGCTGGTCGACGAGGGCCGCGTCGACCTCGACCGTCCGATCGCCGAGATGCTGCCGCGGCCGCTGCCGGAGTATCCGCGCTACGCCGACCTGGCCGGCGACGAACGCTGGCGCCTGATCACCCCGCGCATGCTGCTGAGCCACACCGCCGGGCTGCCCAACCTGCGGGCGTACGAGCCCGAAGGCAAGCTGCGCATCCGCCTGCAGCCGGGCAGCCGCTATGCCTACTCCGGCGAAGGCATCAACCTGCTGCAGCTCGCCATCGAACAGCAGCTCGGCGTGGACGTCGGCGTCGAGATGCAGCGCCGCGTGTTCGACCGCTTCGGCATGCGCCGCAGTGGCATGACCTGGCGCGACGACTTCGCCGGCAACCTCGCCCACGGCTACGACGAGGCCGGGGCGATGACCCCGCACGACGACCGTTCGACGGTCAAGGCGGCCGGCTCGCTCGACACCACGCTGGCGGACTGGTCGGCGTTCCTGGCCGCGGTGGTACGTGGCGATGGCCTCAGCGGCAAGGCCAAGGCGGAGATGGTCCGCCTGCAGGTGCCGATCGACAGCGCCACCCAGTTCCCGACCTTCGCCGAGGCGCGCAGCGACGCCAACCGGGCGATCGCACTCGGCTACGGCCTGGGCTGGGGCGTGTTCGAGACGCCGTACGGCCACGCGTTCTTCAAGGAAGGCCACAACGAGATCACCGCCAACTATGCGTTGTGCGTGCAGCCGCGCCAGGCCTGCATCCTGCTGCTGTCCAACAGCGTGCGCGCGACCGGCATCTTCAAGCCGCTGGTCGACGCGTTGATGGGCGATACCCGGCTGCCGTGGCGCTGGGAAGGCTATGTGCCGTACGACATGCCGGCACCGGCGCGGTCCGACTGAGCGGCGCCGGACGCAAGCCCCTCGTCCGTCTTTCGGGCACCTTCTCCCGCAGGCGCGAGAAGGAACCGGGCAGAGCCTTCCGTGTGCATGCGGGAGAAGGCGCGAAGCGGGGTCCGCGAAGTCCGGGGTGGCCTGCATGCGCGGACGGACAACGCAGCGTTTCGCATCGCGGCCGCACGCAGTGCCTATCATGGATGCCCATTCCACTAAGGACGCCCCATGGCGAACATCCCCACGCTCACCCTCAACGACGGCCACCGCATTCCGCAGCTCGGGCTCGGGGTGTGGCAGACCCCGGCCGAGCAGACCGCGCGCGTGGTCGCCACCGCGTTCGAGCTCGGCTACCGCCACATCGACACCGCGACCATCTACGGCAACGAGGCCGGCGTCGGCCAGGCGGTGAAGGCCTCGGGACTGGCGCGCAGGGAGCTGTTCATCACCACCAAGCTGTGGAACGACGACCAGGGCTACGACGCGGCGCTCAAGGCGCTGGACGCCAGCCTGGCACAGCTGCAGCTGGACTACGTCGACCTGTACCTGATCCATTGGCCGCGCCCGGGCAGGGGTCTGTTCGTCGACAGCTGGAAGGCGCTGGTGCAGGCGCAGAAGGACGGCAAGGTGCGTTCGATCGGCGTCTCCAACTTCCGTGCGCAGGACATCGACCGCATCGTCGAGGCCAGCGGCGTGACCCCGGCGGTCAACCAGATCGAACTGCACCCGCTGCTGCAGCAATCCGAGCTGCGCGCCTACGGCAGCGCGCACGGCATCGTCACCGAGTCGTGGAGCCCGCTGGCGCAGGGCGGCGAGCTGCTCGCCGACCCGCTGCTGCGCGAGATCGCTTCCCGCCACGGCAAGAGCAGCGCGCAGGTGATCCTGCGCTGGCACGTGCAACTCGGGCTGGTGGTGTTCCCGAAATCGGTGACGCCCGCGCGCATCGCCGAGAACATGGCGATCTTCGATTTCGAGCTGGACCCGGCCGAGATGGCCGCGATCGCCACGCTCGACGCCGGCAAGCGCCTGGGCCCGGACCCGGCCACGCTCGACTGAGCATCGGCGGGCGCGCGCAACGCGCGCTCGCGCCGCCGCGTCATTGCCATCGCCCCTGCCGCGATCGCGGCAGGGGCCTGCGGCGTCTCAGCGCTTTGCCGCCTGCTCCAGCGCCTGCACCACGCGCTGCTTCACCTGCATCGAGGCGGCCTGCCGACCGCATCCGCCCAGGACCGGGATCGCCGCCGTCGACCACAGCCGCTTGCGCATCGCATCGTCCTCGTACGAGGGAGCTGCTTCATGGCACGGCTTTGCGGTAACCGGCCGCGGCGCTCAGCGGCCGGGAGGCGCCGCCTCCGCCTGGATCTGCTCGTGCAGGATCCGGCGGATCTCCAGGATCGCCTGCGGCGTTTCCTGCACGCTGTGCCAGGAGCGCACCACCTTCTCCGACTCCGCGCCGTCCAGGTGGGCGCTCCAGTACGGCACCACGCCGTCGCTGGAGTCGGCCAGCGCCAGGTCGTCGTCCTTGCCGACGATGGTGTGGTAGCGCACGCCGGGCGCGATCGGCAGGTCCGCGGTCGCCTTCACGAACGGATCGGTATCGCGCAGGTTGTCGAAGCTGGTCGGCAGCGCCGGCGTGGTGTCGGCGCTGCCGTCGCCGCCGGCCAGGTCCTGCAGCACGTCGCCGAAGCGCTGCACCAGCGTCACCGGCAGCTTGACCAGCCGCGCCACCAGGCGCCCCAGCTTGCCTTCGGCGGCCGGCGTGCCGCGATGCGGCGCGGCGATGAAGATCGCGCGGTCCACGTTCGGCAGCGGCTCGAAGTGCAGCAACGGCGACAAGCGGGCGCGCACGCGCCTGCCGCGCTCGCCGTCGAGGCGGCGGTCGGCCGTCAGCGCCTGCCATACGCTGTCGCCGGAGGAGGACAGCAGCAGGCGCCCGATCACCCCGCCCATGCTGTGCCCGACCAGCACCATGTCCTGCGAGGCCTTCGCCTGCCCGCGCGGGTCGAAGTGCCGCAGGGTCTGCCGCACCAGTTGCTCGATGTCGGCGCGGTTGAGCGCGATCGGCGCGTTGGTCGGGTAGTACACCTGCCAGATCTGGTAATGCTGGCGCAGCGCCTCGTCGCCCATGATCTCGTTGGCCACGTTCACCCAGGCCTCGGGGCTGGAGGCCAGGCCGTGCAGCATCAGCACGATGCGTCGGTCCGGGTCGTAGGGCTGCATCAGGTACAGGTGCGGGCGGTCGATGCCGCGTTCGCGCCCGAGCATCGAGCGCAGCGACTGGCGGGCGAATCCGGACTGCGCCAGCCACAGCCCGTAGCCGGCGGTGAAGTTGGCGGCCAGCGGCACGCGCTGGCCGTGCAGGCTGACCTGCTGGTTGCGGTACGGGTCGTACGGCACCAGCGTGGCGCTGCGGCTGGCCAGCAGCGCCGGCAGCGAATCGCCGTCGAAGCTGAGCAGCGCGGTGGCCGGGGCATACGGCATCTCGCTGAAGCTGCCGTGGTCGCGGTTCCCGCCCGGCGGGGACGCTTCCTGCTGCTCGGGCAGCGCGGTCGGATCGCCCACCGCGCCCGGCGATACCTTGGCCACCAGCTCCGCGCCGAAGCCGTCGCGCCGGTAGGTGCTGCGCAATCCATCGAACCGCAGCGTGGTCGCGGCGAACACGTCCTCGGGCACCTGCGTGCCGCCGGGCAGGCGGAACCCGGACAGGTCCGGGGCGACCTGCCAGCCGGCCACCTCGATGCGACCGCCCTCGGCCGGCGGCGCCGCGCGCCAGCGCGCGAACACCTGCTCGACCACGTGCTGCACGGCGTAGTTGTAGTAGTCGCGGACCTGGGTCTGGCGGTTCTCGAACGCGCGTTCGCCCGGCGTGCGCGCGGTGAAGAACAGGTACGCGTAGGCGCGCCGCGCCGCTTCCAGCCACGCCTGCAGCGCGGCATCGT
>DNXT01000232.1:0-953 GCA_003505795.1 Lysobacteraceae bacterium
GGCGGCGCCGGGCAGCAGGTCATCGACCTGTTGCCACAGCTGCGTGGCGGCGGCGCGGTCGAACACGCCGCTGGCGGCGAGGGTGCCGCCGTCGCGGCGCAGCGCGCCGTTACTTGCCATTGCCGGCCGGCTGGGCGACCTGCAGGCCGCCGCTGCGCAGTTCCTTAGCGACCTCGACGATGCCCTTCTGGCGCAGCGGGCCGTCGAACTGGGTCTTGAAGGTCTGCACGTAGGAGATGCCTTCGATCATCACGTCGAAGATCTTCCACTGGCCGTTGATGTTGCGCATCAGGTAGTCGACCGGGGTCGGGTCGCTGCCCTGGCGAAGCAGCTCGGTGGAGACCTTGACGCCGCGGTTGCCCGGCAGCGCGGTCTCGGACTTGCCGCGGAAGCTCGGCTTGCCCTCGAAGTCGAGCAGGGCCGAACCGTAGCGCTGCATCAGGTTGTCGGCCATCGCGTCGGCGAACAGCTTGATGTCGGCGTCGGAGGCGCCGCGGCCGTGGATGCCCAGCACCAGGCGCGCGGCGTAGTCGCGGTCGAAGGCGCGGTTGAGCTCGCCGTCGATGAACTGGCGCAGGGCGGCCGGGTCCTTGCGGAACTCGGCGCGGCGCTGGTCCAGGGTGGACAGGATGCGGGTGCTGCTGTCGATCACGGTCTTGGTGGCCGAGCCCTGCGTGGCGGCGGCGGGAGCGGTCTGGGCCAGCAGCAGCGTCGGGGTGGCGGCGAGGAGGGCGGAGGCCAGCACGGCCGAGAGCAGTTTGGTCTTCATGGTTGCGGTTCCGTGGAGGGCGTGGCGGCGCCGGAGGCGTCGGCGGGAGCATTGGGCTTGTCGCCGCCACCACCGCCACTGAACATGTATTTGCCGACCAGCTGGATCAGGTCCACCGCCGGCTGGGTGAAGGCGATCTCGTCGCCGGGCTTGAGCACCTCGGGGTCGCCGCCCGGCTGCAGGC
>DNXT01000232.1:1123-2727 GCA_003505795.1 Lysobacteraceae bacterium
TCGCCGCCCGGCTGCAGGCCGATGTAGCTCTCGCCGAGCAGGCCGCTGGTGAAGATCCCGGCCGAGGTGTCGGCGGGCAGGTCCTTGTAGGTGTCGTCCAGCGACAGCGTCACCACCGACTCGAAGGTCTTCGGGTCGAGGCTGATGTCCGACACCTGGCCGATGTTGACGCCGCCGATGCGCACCGGCGCCTGCGCGCGCAGCTGGCCGATCTGGGTGAAGCGCGCGGTCAGGTCGTAGTTGCTGCGGCCGAAGCCCCAGCGCTGGTTGGTCGAGGCCACCGCCAGCACCAGCAGCGAGGCCAGGGTCAGCAGCAGGAAGGCACCGACGGCGAATTCGAGTCGTGGTCCACGCATGGCCATGTCATTGCATCCTTTGTCTAACGATCGCCGCGGACTGGGCCGAAGCGGGCTTTTCTTTGAATCCCCGCACAGGGATGTGCGGGCTTTTGCGAGGGACTCGCATCATTTGAACATGAGTGCCGAAAGCACGAAATTGAACATCAGCACCAGCAGCGAGGCGTTGACCACCGCGCGGGTGGTCGCCACCGAGGTGCCTTCGATGGTCGGCTCGGCATGGAAGCCCACGTAGGCGGCGACCAGCGCGGCGGTGCCGCCGAAGATCGCCGACTTGAGCATCGCCACGCCGAAGTCGTCCCAGAAATCGACGCTGTTGTGCAGCCCCGACCAGAACGTGCCGTTGTCGATGCCGAGCACGTGCACCGCCTCGAAGTAGCCGCCGCTGATCGCCAGCGAGCAGAACACCCCGGTCAGCAGTGGCACGGTCAGCACCGCCGCCCAGAAGCGCGGCGCCACCGCCTTGGCGACCGGGTCGATCGCCATCAGCTCCAGCGCCTTGATCTGGTCGGTGGCGCGCATCAGGCCCAGCTCGGCGGCGATCGAGCTGCCGGCGCGGCCGATGAACAGCAGCGCGGTCAGCACCGGTGCCAGCTCGCGGTACAGCGACAGGCCCAGCAGCGTGGACAGCGCATCGGAGGCACCGTAGGTGGTCAGCGTGCGGTAGCCCTGCAGGGTCAGCACCAGGCCGACGAAGGCGCCGCCGACGGCGATGATCGGCAGCGAGCGCGCGCCGACCTTGTAGACCTCGCGGGTCAGCTCGGCGAGGAAGTCGCGCGTGGGCAGCGAGCCGCGCAGCACCGTAAGCGAGAACAGCCCGGCGCGTCCGAGCGAGCGGATCGATTCGGCCAAGGCCATCAGGCGGCGCTCCGGGTTGCGCGAGGGGCGGCGTCGAACGGGATCGGGCCGTCCGGCTGGCCGTGCAGGAACTGCCGCACCAGCGGGTCGGCGCTGGCCTCCAGCTGCGCCGGGGTGCCGGCGAACACGATGCCGCCGTTGGCGATCACCAGCGCCTGGTCGCAGATCGGCAGGGTCTCGTGGACGTGGTGGGTGACGATGATGCTGGTCAGGCCGAGGCTGTCGTTGAGGCGCCGGATCAGGCTCATGATCACGCCCGAGGCGATCGGGTCCAGCCCGGTCAGTGGCTCGTCGTAGATCATCAGCGGCGGGTCCAGCGCCAGTGCCCGCGCCAGTGCGACGCGGCGCGCCATGCCGCCGGACAGCTCGCGCGGCCAGGCGTCGGCGGCG
>DNXT01000381.1 GCA_003505795.1 Lysobacteraceae bacterium
GCCTGCGCCTGCTCACCGCGGTGCGCAACGGCCCGCAGGGCGCGCGTGGCCTCAACGCCCGCATCGAGCAGCAACTGGCCGAGAGCGGCTCCGGCGCCCGCCGCCTCGGCGCCGCCTCGCCGTGGTTCCAGGGCCGGCTGTTGCTGATCACCGAGAACAGCTACCGCCACGGCCTGTTCAACGGCGACGTCGGCATCTGCCTGCGCGACGCGCAAGGCGCGCTGGTGGCCTGGTTCGAAGGCGACAGCGACGGCCAGGTCCGCGGCTTCCACCCCGCCGCGCTGCCGGCGCACGAGAGCGCCTTCGCGATGACCGTGCACAAGGCACAGGGCAGCGAGTTCGACGAGGTCTGGCTGCAGCTGCCGGCACGCGACGCCCGCGTGCTGAGTCGCGAGCTGGTCTATACCGGGATTACCCGTGCGCGGCGTGAGCTGCACCTGGCCGGCAGCGAAGCGGTGCTGCGTGCCGCGCTGGTGCGGCACGCAGCACGGATTTCTGGGTTGGGGTGGAGATTGGGTGGCGTGAGCGACGATGTTCCGGCCGACCAGGCCGCCATCGCGTCGGCAGGTGAGCCCAGGCAGGGCACGCTGTTCTGAGTGGAACGTGATCGGCAAAAAGCGCGATCACCGCATCCCGGTTCCCCGCCGATCTGGATACCGGAGCCGGCGTTCCTTACTTTCCGGCGGCCCGGGTTTCCGCCGCCCTCGCGAGTTCCTTGATCCTGAGCACGCGGGCGTCCTCGGCCCTTCTGAGGCCGTCGCGCGCTTCCTTGATCACCTCCTGGGCCAGGCTGTGGCTGGTGTGATGCCGCTTGGCATCGATCGCGGCATCCAGTCGCTGCCGGGCCGCCACGATCCCCTTGTCCACCCGGTAGAGCGGGGCATGCGGGTCGGTGGTCAACGGTGGGTCGTAGCGCTTCTTCATGAGAGCTCTTCGCGATGAGGACGGCACGATAGCCAGATCGACCCGGCTGCACGCGCGCCGTCGCGCCCGGCAGGGCCGGTCAGCAAGCGAACCGGCCCCGCTACCGCCGCAGGCAACCCCTGCGGTGCCGGCTGGACCGGCTTACTGCTTCTTCTTTTCCTGCTTGGCCGCGCGCTTTTCCTTCAGCGTCTTGGTCGGCTCCTTCTTCTGATTCTTCTTCTGATCCATACCCTTGCTCATGACACCCTCGTGATTGGCGGTTTTCGGTCTGGCACCGCCATGGCCATGGCGGGCGTGGCTACTGTACGCGCTGCCCAGGCAGCGGTGACAGCGATAGCGGGTGGATTCCCCCAGCGCTCGGGCGTGAACGGCGTCCTTGGCGGTGGATAAAGCCATCCAGTGAAGGGGACGGCAAGAGGCCTTGATTGCCGCCTTGGCTGCTGCGGCGCAGATTACCCCGGCCCTATATGCTGAGAGCCTCTCCGCCAATACGCCTGAGTAAGGGCGAGCCGGAAGTGAACCCGATCCCGTCATCAAGGCATGGGCGTTAGCCTGGCACCGGGAGCGGCACCAGATCCGCGCACCGCAAGGGCAGGATCATGCTGTCCCGCGTCGGTACGTGTCTGACGCGTTTGATGTCCTTGGCTGCGAGCGCGTATGTCGACCCAGGTGGCAACTCGCCCCAGCCCTGCAGATGAGTGACGTGCCCCGCACCCGGCCAACGACGCACCTCAACCACGCGCGCCGGGAACAACGGCATTTCATGATTCAGGACGGCGTTGATCTGCTGGTCCGTCGGATCTTCCAATTCGTCGATCCGAGCCATGGCCCGGCACCCGCATACCGTGTGATGCAGCGTCCAGCCGGAGATCAGCAACGCGCCACCGCGCGGAAGATCGAAGACCAAATAAAGCCCGTCTCGTCCGATCCTTAGTACGCGGAATGGCTCGTCCTCGATCCTGATCCATTCGATCTCGCCGCGTTTCAGATCGGCCCATTCGCCTTCCCGCTCACGGCGCAGGCGCTTGAACCTGAGCGCGCCGATCAGGAGCGGGGCAAGAAAGACCGGCCCCCAGAGCAGGGCAACGAAGACCGTTTCCGTCCACGTCGCCATCGCGAAGATGGGCAGCAGATGACGGTTCAACCATTCGCCGGCGAATGCATTGACGATGGCCGCGAGGGTCGACAGAAGCAGTGCGGCGGCGATGAAGTACAGAACCAGCGCCATCGTCGCCATGACCAGCGCATAAGCGGCGGGTGGAAGCCACTGCCGTCCAAGTACCGACCTTTCATCCTGTGTGGCAGTGCGCGCCTCGAACGTGAAGCTCATTGAAGCCCTCCATGCAAACCCACGCCGCCTGGCCGGGAGCCCGTCGATCCAGCCGGATACTAGCCGGCCACAAGGTCGGGCTGGAAGGAACGATGCCAGGCTCACCTTCCCCGAGCGCGTGAGTGGAAGTGAACCTGACTCCGTTACTGCGCCTACGCGCAAGGCTCAGGGAGCTCGTCTCCGGCTCTGCCTTTCGCCCGGGATTGGCCTGGCTGTTGGTGCGAAGCATCTTGGGGACGCGAATGAACGTAATAACGGGGTCAGGTTCACTTATCCCGTGCCCCGGCACCGCGGGAACCGGCTGCATCCGAAGAAGCCCTCGCCCGTGCGCCTGTTGGTCCGCCGCAACAACGCGCTACCGCAACGCGGGCATGCGTGCGCTGGCGCAGGCGTGTCGGCCGGCGGTGCAAGGATCGGTTCGATTCGAGGCCCAAGGACCGGCAGTGCGACGTCGGAACGCTGCACAGCCTGGATCATCTCCAGCAGCTTCTCTGCGCCGATCAGCTCGATCTGTTTGCCTCGGGCAAATGACTCCGCGTCCTTGGTAAAGCCGCCGATACAGACGACCCTCACCGCATCGGCGTGATGGTGGGCAAGCAGTCCGGCCATTTCGCGCACGACGCTGACGCCGACCCGCCGGCGCTTCCAGTGCTTGCATTGCACGAGCGTACGGCGGGCATCCTTGCGCAGGATCAGGTCGATGCCGCCGTCGGCGCCGCCCAGCCCGGTCTCCTCCACGGCGTAGCCCTGGCGACGAAAGGCTTCGCCGACCCGCAGTTCGAATTGGCGCCAACCACCGGCGGCCAGGCTTTCCAGCGTGGCAAGCGTCTCCAGCAGTCGGCGGCGGCGACGTGCGCGGAGAAAGGAGGCGAGGGCGGCCATCCAGCAGATGCCCAGCAGCATCCACGCCAGCGGCGCGAACAGGGAACCCGATTGCCGGGCGAAACCCTGCGCAAGCAATCCGCCGTGGTGGGAAAGCCACCAGGCGACGCCGTGGCGTATGGCGAAAAAGCCGGCAATACCGGCGACGAGCCCGATCGGCCACGGCAGCGCAGCCAACCGGTCGAATCCGCTTCTTTCCCTGCTGCGTCCCATGCAAGAACCCCCGTTCCGGATCGAACCATAGCGCTGGGACGCGCGCTTGTCAGCAGGGGGCAAGCCAGGCCAGGCTCGTTGATTTCCTTCGCCACAGACAGTCCGGCTGACCGAACGACAGCGAGAGGAATGATGCGGTGCTCGCGCCAGGCCACGCGGCGCCGGCGCCACCATCCTTCAGCGACCATCCCCCGCAAGCCGCGGCACCTGCTCGAAATGCTCGACCAGCAATTCGGTCAGGACCCGTACCTTGCGCATGGGATGCGGGCTCGGCGGGCGGACGACGTACACGCCCGCCACCGGAGGGGGATGGCGCGGCATGACCCGGACGAGCGCGCCGGAGGCCAGGTAATCCTGGACAAGGCCGTCGGGCAGCAAGGCGACGCCGAGTCCCGCCGCCACGGCGGCGACGAGCGCAGTGCCGTTGTCGGCCTGGAAGCGCCCGCGCGGATTCACCGTGACGACCTCGTCGCCATCCATGAACCGCCAGGACTTCGTTCCCTGCATGACGGCCTCGTGGGCGGCGAGCTCCTCCAGCGTCTCGGGGGAGCCGTGCGCCGCGATGTAGTCCGGGCTCGCCACGAGCGAGCCGTGGATCGAGCCGACGCACCTGGCGACCAGGTTGGAGTCCTGCAGGTAGCCGAGCCGGATCGCGCAGTCGAAACCCTCGGCGATGAGGTCGACGAAGCGATCGCTGTAGTAGGTATGGACGTGGAGCTGCGGGTGGCGTCGCGCCATCTCCGCGAGCAGGGGCGCGAAGTGGGTCGGACCGAAGGTCAGCGGCATGGCCACGCGCAGGCGCCCGCAAAGCTCGCCGGTGGACAGCAGCGTCTCCCGGGCCAGGTCGATCTCGGCGCAGGCCCTGGCCGCGTGGTCGCGGAACGCGGCTCCGGCTTCCGTGAGCGCCGCGCCGCGGGTGGTGCGCGCGAGCAGCTGAAGGCCGAGATCCGCTTCGAGCCGGGCCAGCCGCCGGCTGACGATCGACTTGGAGAGGCCGAGCCGGACCGCGGCGGGCGAAACGCCCCCGGCGTCGGCAACCTCGACGAATGTCCGCAGCTCTTCGATGTCCATTGGCGTTCCCGGTTCCGCGACACAGCCTGACACAAAGGTGCCCGGTTCTGCGTTCCCGATTCTGCGACACAGATCGACACGAAACGGCGCTACCGCATCGTGCGGGGGGATGACAAGGTTTCTTCCCCCGGGATGGCGGCGCATTGGCGCACTCCTCCCTGCGAACCCATCCCACCCCAACGGCAGCAAAGGACGCCTTCATGACCTTTCGTAACGGCCTCGCTTCGCTTCTTCGCCCGGAAGACTCGGTACTCGTTCTGATCGATCACCAGCCCTATCAGCTCGCGAACTTGAACAGCCACGATCCGCAAGCCGTGGTCAACAACACGACCGCGCTGGCGAAGCTGGCAAAAGCCTTCGATGTTCCGACCATTCTCACCAGCGTGATCGCGGCGCGCGGTGGACTTCTCTTCAAGCAGATCACCGACGTATTCCCGGACCAGGAAGTCATCGATCGCACCTGGGTGAACACCTGGCAGGACGAGAATGTGGTGAGCGTCGTCAAGGCGACGGGCCGCAAGCAGCTGATCATCGCCGGCCTGTGGACCGAGGTCTGCGTGGCAATGCCCGTCATCCAGGCCGCCGGCGAAGGCTGGGACGTGACCGTGATCACCGACGCGTCGGGCGGGATTTCGAAGGAGTCCCACGAAGTTGCCGTCCAGCGAATGATCGCGGCCGGCGCGAACGTGATGACCGTGATGGCGCTCGCCGGCGAATGGCAACGCGATTGGGCGCGCACCGAGCATGTCGAGGAGCTGACCGGGATTCTCATCCAGCACTTCGCCGGCAGCGGCATCGCGTACCTGTGGGAGCAGCAACTGCTCAACACGCCGGTGCCGAGCGCCGCAGGCTGATCCGGAAGGGGCGGGGAATCGCGGGCGATACGTCGCGGGAGCCGGCCGCCGACTGCGCTTCTCCTTCCCCGTTCCACCGGAAAACGCCGAAGAGTGCCTGCGCCTCCGAGAACGCCACGTGGCCGAAAGGTCCCCTGCGGGCGCGCGCTCCGCGTGCGCTTATTTCCTGGAGGCGCGGGCTCCCCGCTTCGAACGCAATGATCCCCACCCCGAGAGAACCATCCGATGACCAGTGAAGCCATCCGCAACCCGCATACCGACCCGCTCCTTTCGCCGGAGAACTCGGCCCTGATCGTCATCGACTACCAGCCGATCCAGGTGTCCTCGATCCGCTCGATGCCGCGCGAGGAGCTCGTCTTCAACATCGTCGGCGTCGCCAAGGCGGCGGTCAACTACAAGCTCCCGATCGTCCACTCCACGGTCAACGTCGCCACCGGCCGCAACAAGCCGCCGATCCGGGAGCTGCAGGACGTGCTCGGCCACCTGCCGACCTACGACCGCACCTCGATCAACAGCTGGGAGGACACCGGGTTCAAGCAGGCGGTCAGGGCGATCGGCCGCCGCAAGCTCATCATGACCGCGCTGTGGACCGAGGCGTGCCTGACCTTCCCCGCGCTCGACGCGCTCCAGGAAGACTACGAGGTCTACGTGCCGGTCGATGCGGTCGGCGGCACCTCGCTGGCCGCGCACGAGGCGGCGCTGCGCCGCATCGAGCAGGCCGGCGCCAGGCTGATCAGCCGCGTGCAGATGTACTGCGAGCTCCAGCGCGACTGGGCGCGCGAGGCGACCGTCCCCGGCTTCATGGACGTGTTCGAGAGCTTCGACGGCTTCAATCCCGAGAAGGCCGCCGCAGGCGCGAAGGGCTGACGACCGGCGATGGCGGCGGCCGCGAACGCCGTCGCCATTCCCACGAGGAGAAGTAACTAATGAGCGAGTTGTTCATCGTCGTTGGCCTGAAGGCCAAGGCCGGCAAGGAGGACGAGCTGCGCCGCGATCTGTCCGCGCTCGTCGAGCCCTCGCGCGGCGAGGACGGCAATATCCGCTACGACCTGTTCGAGGACCGGGCCGAGCCCGGGCGCTTCGTGTTCGTCGAGGAGTGGTCGTCGGCCGAGGCGCGCACGCGGCACCACGAGCAGGGATCGCACATCCGGCACTTCCATGCCAACGGCGCGGGCAACGTCGACAGGACGGAGTTCGCGCACGTGCTCAAGCGCGTCGTCTGACGCGGTCCGGAATCCAGCAGGAGACATCGTCATGCCCACCACCCTCACCGCCGACGGCGTCGGCCTCTTCTACAAGGACTGGGGCCCGAAGGACGCGCGGCCGATCATGTTCCACCATGGCTGGCCGCTCAGCGCCGACGACTGGGACAGCCAGCTGCTGTTCTTCCTGTCGCGGGGCTATCGGGTGATCGCGCACGACCGGCGCGGCCACGGCCGCTCCGAGCAGACCGACACGGGCAACGACATGGACACCTATGCCGCCGACGTCGCCGCGATCGTCCGCGCGCTGGACCTTCGCGACGCCGTCCACGTCGGCCACTCGACCGGCGGCGGCGAAGTGATCCGCTATGCCGCGCGCAGCGAGCCCGGCCGCGTCTCCAAGGCCGTGCTGATCGGCGCGGTGCCGCCGATCATGCTTAAGACGCCGCGCTACCCGGGCGGGCTGCCGATGGAGGTGTTCGACGGCTTCCGCGAGGCGCTCGCCCGCGATCGCGCGCAGTTCTTCCTCGATGTCCCCGCCGGACCCTTCTACGGGTTCAACCGCGAGGGCGCCAAGGCGAGCGAGGGGCTGATCCGGAACTGGTGGCGCCAGGGCATGATGGGCGGCGCGAAGGCCCACTACGACTGCATCGCCGCCTTCTCGGAAACCGACTTCACCGACGACCTGAAGGCGGTGTCCGTGCCGGTGCTGCTGATGCACGGCGAGGACGACCAGGTGGTGCCGATCGACGCCTCGGCCCGCAAGGCGGTCGAGCTGCTGCCGAACGGGACGCTGAAGACCTATCCCGGCCTGTCCCACGGTATGTTCGCCACGCACCCCGACCTCATCAACGCCGACCTGCTGGCGTTCATCGAGGAATGACCGTGCCGGCGCTCATCCAAAGGAAACCTCTCCCATGAATCCAGCGAGTCCAAGGGCATCGGCCAGGTCATCGGCGATGGCCGCGATCGTTCTGGCCGGCTGCATCCATGCCCCCGCGAACGCGACGGCGCCGAGAGACCGACAAGCGCAGGACTCCGCCGTGCAGCAGGCCCCGGCGGTCGTTCCGCTCGAACCGGACCGGCCCGTGCACATGCCATCGGGCCCGCTGACCATGCCATTCGAGCTGAAGGACAATCTCGTCCGCATCGAGGTGGAAGTGAACGGGCGCAAGCAGAGCGGCGTTCTGGATAGCGGAGCCGGCGCGATCCTCGTCGATCGGAAGGTCAGCCAGGAACTCGGCCTCCGCGAAGGCGGCCCGGCCGGCGCTGCGGCGGGCGGCGGCGAGGAGGCCAAGCCGCTTTCGCCCGTCACCCTGGCCCATCTGGCCGCCGGTCCGCTGCGGTTCGAGAACGTCGCCGGCTACGCCCTGGACCTCGGGCACCTGTCGTCGTCGGCCGGGTTTCCCGTCGATGTGCTGCTCGGCGCGCCCGCCTTCAAATATGGCGCGGTGAGCGTCGACTATGCTCGCCGGCAGGTAACGTTCGGCCCGTCCGGGAGCGCCGGAAGATGCGCCGCGCCGATCCCGATGGAAATCCTGCACGACGCTCCCGTCGTGGAGATCGACCTGCAGACGGCCCGCGACGAACCCCCGGTTCGCCTGAAGGTGCTGGTCGACCTGGGCACCCGGCATAGCGCGCTGGTCCTCGGCGGCCCTTTCGTCCGCAGCGAAGCGGGAAAGGCCTTGGCTCGAGGCGGCATCGCGAAGAAGGTCGGACATGGCGTCGGGGGGCAGGTGCAGGGCACGGTCGCTCGCGTGCCGGAGGTTCGAATCGGGTCGACGCGCTTCGGGGAGCTTGAGGTCAGCTTGACGTCCGACGTTCCCGTCTTCGAGCAAGGCACGATCGACGGGACGCTGGGCGTACCGCTCTGGAGCGATGGTGCGATCACCTTCGATTATCCCGGTCGCCACATCTGCATCACAGGCCGCTGAAGACGCGAGCGGCGGCTGCAGTTTATGCATGCCGGAACCTCCCTCTCAGGCAGGCAATACCCATGAACGAAACCCCGCACGAGCGGGGCTTCGCTTCAGTTCCGCATACGCCCGCAGGCCAGCGTTGCCTGCATCAGCCTGGCGGCAGGTCGCACTTGAGCTTCGCGTCCACGTAGTAGGGCTTGGGGACGTCCGGATTCTCGCTGGTCTTCTCGAACACCACCTCGAACGAATCGGGATCCGCCTTGCCCTTGCGTTCGGCACACGCGTCCTGCAGCTTCTGCTTGACGGCGGCGATGCCGGCATTGCGGTCGGCGCCTTCCGCGCTGTTGGTCAGGTTGGCGATCTCGGCGAACGCGTGCGGGCTCATGCCCAGCAGGCATCCGGCGAACATGAGCGTGTGCGGCTTCTTCATGCGGTCTCCTTCATGCAGTGTTCCTTGTCGCCCGCTGGCGCGGTCCGCGCCGTACGGGCCTGTCCGAGGGTGCGGCGTCCTCATCCGCCGTGGCGCCAGCATAGGCAGACGTGGTTAAGGTTCCGTGCGAACGGCAACCCGTGCGGTTCCATGCTAGCGTCCCGCTGGCGCTGCCCGGCATCGACGGGCCGAAGGAGCCGGAGTTGCGGGCCGATCCGATTCGCCGGGTTGTCGATGTACGCCGTGCCGGGACCGCGGCGCGGCTGGGCTGGATGCTGCTCTGGCTCGCGCTGGCGGTGCTGGGCATCGAGTTCCTGCATACGGTCCACCTCAAGTACGCTTCGCTGGACTCGCCCGCGTACGGCATGTTCCTGACGCGGCGCGGGTGGCTGTGGTGCCATCTTGGCGGTGGTGCCGTGGGCATCGTGCTCGGTACGCTGCAGTTCGCCACGCAGCGCTGGCACCGCCATCCACGGGTGCATCGCTGGACCGGGCGGGCCTACTTCGTCGGCATGCTCGTGGCGATGTTCGGGGCGGCCGGCTTGATCGCCACGTCGCCGGCACCGATCGCCATCCGCCTGGCATTCGCCGCCACCAGCCTGGCATGGCTGGTCACCGCGCTGGCCGGGTTCGTGGCGATCCGGCATGGACGGGTCGGTCCGCACAGGCGCTGGATGGAATGCGCCTACCTGGTGACGCTGGCGCCGGCCGTGTTCCGCATCGCGCTGCATGGCGCCGTCGGCGCGGGAACGGCGCCTTCGCCGGCCACGATCGCGGTCTTGCTGTGGTGCAGTTGGGCGGTGCCGGTGCTGGTCTACGTGCTTGGCCGCCGCGCCGCGGAGGCTGTCCACGATGCACGGCGCGCCCGGGCAGCGGCGGGGTAACGGAGCCAGATTCACCTGCTGGAGCCAGGCTGCCGATAGGACGCCTGGCTCGGCGATCCGCCCCGGTTGGCGCCGGTCGGCCTACCGATACGGCCCCGGCCCGCGCCACACCGGCTCGCCGCGCCGGTAGACCTCCATCATGTTGATGACCTCGCGCGCGATCTCCGGCGTCACCACCTGCCGCGACTCGCTGTGCTGGCCCTTGACGAAGGTCGGCGGGATCAGCTTGCCGCCGTTGCCCAGCGCCGAATACGCCTGCGCGATCTGCAGCGGCGTCACCGACAGGCCGTAGCCGTAGGACATGGTGGTCTTGGAGGTGCCGCTCCAGCGTGCCGGCGACGGCAGCACGCCGGCCGATTCGCCCGGGAAGCCGCTCTTGGGCGAGCTGCCGTAGCCGAAGTTGTGGATCGACTGGTAGAAGGTCTGGTCCGGCAGCTTGGCCACGATCTTGGCCGCGCCGATGTTGGAACTGCGGGTGATCACGCCGGTGACGTTGAGCACGCCGTTGTTGCGCGGCACGTCGCGGATGGTGAAGCGCCCCAGCTGCAGGTAGCCGGGATTGGTGTCGATCACGGTGTTCGGGGTGACCACGCCGGCCTGCAGCGCGGTGGCCACGGTCAGCGGCTTCATCGTCGAGCCCGGCTCGACCAGGTCGGTTACCGCGCGGTTGCGGCGCGCCGACGGGTTGATGCCGGTCACCGCGTTCGGGTTGTAGGTCGGCAGGTTGACCATCGCCAGCACTTCGCCGGTGGCCACGTCCATCACCACCATCGAGCCGCCGGCGGCCTTGTTCTCGACCAGCGCGTTGCGCAGCTCCTTGTAGGCCAGGAACTGGATGCGGCGGTCGATGCTCAGGGTCAGGTCCTTGCCCGGCTCGGCCGGACGGACCAGATCCACGCTCTCCACGATCGCGCCGCGCGCGTCGCGCACCACCTTCTTGGAGCCGGGCTTGCCGCGCAGCCACTCGTCGAACGCCAGCTCCAGGCCTTCCTGGCCGCGGTCGTCGATGTTGGTGAAGCCGAGCACGTGAGCCATCGCCTCGCCCTGCGGGTAGAAGCGGCGGAACTCGCGCTGCGAGAACACGCCGGGGATCTTCAGCGCGACGATCTGGTGGGCGCGGTCCGGGTTGATCCGGCGCTTGAGGTACATGAACTCCTTGTCCGCCTTCTGCGACAGCCGCGCGGTGAGCTCGTCGGCCGGCTGCTCCAGCGCCTTGGCCAGCTCGGGAATGCGGTCGGGGCTGCGCAGCAGTTCCTGCGGATTGACCCAGATCGATTCCACCGGCGTGGACACCGCCAGCGGCTCGCCGTTGCGGTCGGTGATCATGCCGCGCGAGGTGGCGATCGGCAGCTCGCGCAGGAAGCGCGCCTCGCCCTGGCGCTGGTAGAAGTCGCTGTTGACCAGCTGCACGTACGCCGCGCGGCCGATCAGCGTCACCGAGCACAGGCCCAGCGCCACGCCGACCAGCATCACGCGGCCGCGCAGGTTGAAGTTGCTGCGGGGGCGGTTGCGGCCGGCCTTCATGGCGCACCTCCGTGTGCGCCACCCTGCGGGCGGCTTCGCCGTGCAAAACGGCTGTCCTGCCGTTTTGTCATGGCAAGGGCACATCCGTGTGCGCCACCCTGCGGGCGGCTTCGCCGTGCAAAACGGCTGTCCTGCCGTTTTGTCATGGCAAGGGCACCTCCGTGTGCGCCACCCTGCGGGCGGCTTCGCCGTGCAAAACGGCTGTCCTGCCGTTTTGTCATGGGCGCACCACCACGATGTCGCTGGTCTCCGGGAACTTCATGCCCAGGCGCTCGCGCGCGACCTGGTCGACGCGGTTGCTCTCGGCCCAGGTCGCCTGCTCCAGCTGCAGCCGGCCGAACTCGATGTTCAGCTCGTCGCGCTCGCGCTCCAGCCGCGACAGCTGCACGAACAGCTGGCGGTGCATGTGGCGCATGTAGACCACCCCGATCGCCGAGGCCACGGTGCAGGCGAGCAGCACGATCAGCAGCAGGCGGCTCATCGGGCGGCTCCTTGAGCCGCCGAGAATGGGGAATCGGGAATCGGGAAT